>NZ_VPCH01000008.1:0-91688 GCF_013418285.1 Acinetobacter sp. YH12152 | reverse complement strand
CAATTTTTCAATTTCATTGCCCATAATTGGAGTGAATTTATCCCTTACTTTATAAAATTTTAGTACCTTAGTTAAAAGCTCACTTCCCATAAACAGAATTACTTTAGGTCTAAGTTCTTCTATATGTACTATAAAATTATCAACATTTTCATCTTGTTTGTAGAAAGGAATTGCAGAACGAGATTTTTTTGATTCTACAGCCCAATTAGTTTGTACAATCATTTTGTCGAAAGCATCGCCTAAGCCTTCCTCATTTAGAGGATGCCCCCACATAGAAAACCAAGTTCTAATTCTTTTATCGTATTTAATCCATGTCTTAGCAACATCACCATATCGCAATGATTTATTAGAAAAGGTACATTCTTTAGTCATATCTATTATAACTTCTTGCCCCTTACTTTGTGATTCTTCACCCCATTCATAACCACAAATCATTAATCCGTTTTTATCATTAAAGCCTGCGAAAATTGAATTTGCTAAATTTAGACTTTTTCCCACTTTATCTTCTCTGATACTTTTAAGATTCAAATTATCACATATATTTCATATAAATCATTTATATGGAAAGTTTTTTATAGATATAAAAATACACTTAACATAAAATCTCTTATACGAAATCCAGATTCAAGACATAAAAAAGCCCAACATCCTGTTGGGCTTTTTCGTATTGGTTCGCTCGGTATAACTCCTGTCGTACCTTACAGTCCTTGTGCGTATCTATGTTCTTATTATTGTGTGGAACTTCCTGTTCCTGATGAATCCATCATAGGAAATTGCAGCCAGATCGTATAGGCGCAAAGGGCCGGAATTGGTGTGAGCCAAAGCGTACAAAATTGGTGGATTTTTATCCCAAGAGTTGTCCGCAGAAATTGGGGATAATTTAAGCCAGCGCTGTCTTGATAACGCAGAGAAAAATGACAAATTGATTAAATATTGATCAATTTTATTGACAAGAAGTATCAAAATTGCTCAAAAAGAAACCGACTTGTTTCCAAGTCGGTTTTTTGTTGTTTTTCAGGGGGGGTGAAAAATTTTTAACTATATGAAAAACAATGATATTTCAAAAAGCATTTCGTATAAGCTCTATTATGTTAATTTTAGGAAATCTTTAAAGTATTTAAAAAATATATGAACTTAATTTCAGCAACATTATTAAATGAACACCCTATCAAAGGATGTATTCAGGATGGAAGTGGAAACACTAAACCATTTCCTATTTTTGCTATTGATGGGCTTCCATTAAATATATGGATAAGTAAAAACACTAGTTTTAAAGATGCAAAATCTTCCGTTCCAGCACAGGGTTGGCTATATGACTTTGAAAATAGCGTTCCTTTGAGTAATGCATGGAAACTATTAAAACCCGAAACTTCTGAATATGGTGCAGTATCAACTGTCATACCAATTTTAATTTGTCCTGATGATTTAGATCTTGTCTGTAATGTAATTATGATTGAACAGATCGTGACTGAATCAGAGGTTCAATGGATTCGATTTGGGGTAGCATGGGACAATATGCATGACCTTGTAACATCCGTAGTTTGGGAAAAACCTTTTTCATCTCCTGTTTTAACATTTAAATTAAATAATTTTGAAGAAGCATACAATAATTTGAAAAGTTTAGATAAAGCTTGGAATGAGGGGATTTAACATAATGGCTGTTATACGAAATTAATGGATGTTCGTATAGATTACTTGCATATTGTATTCGATCGAATACAATATGGTGAGAAGAGAAGGAATACTCATGATTGAAATTAAACGTCTGCCAGAATTTGATGAATGGTTAGATGGCATTAAAGACAATATGACTCGTATCCGCCTGAATCGTCGATTAGATAAGGTTCAACGTGGAAATTGGGGAGATATTAAACCTCTCCAGGATGGCGTTTGGGAAATGAGAGAATTCTTCGGTTCCGGATGGAGGATGTATTACATCCAACATGGTGACGTAGTGATTGTAATGCTTGGTGGAGGAGATAAATCAACTCAACAACAAGACATCGATCGTGCAGTCAAATTATCGAAAACATTGGAGGATTAAAATGGTTAAAGTCGCTGATTTACCAAGTTTTGATATGGCTGAGTCACTCAAAACTGAAGAAGACATTGTGATGTATCTCAACATAGTTCTTGAAGAAAATGATCCAGCTGAATTAGCTCATGCCCTTGGCGTAATTGCTAAAGCTCGTGGCATGACTCAAATCGCTAAAGAAGCAGGGATTGGACGTGAAGCACTTTACAAAGCCCTACGTCAGGATTCAGCACCACGTTTTGATACGATTAATCGTGTAGTGAATGCTTTAGGCTTAAAACTCACAGTACAACACGCCTAAAATATTAAAAAATATAATAAAAATGGGAGATTAAAGCTCCCATTTTTTTATTTTTTGTTATTTCGTATAAGGTGTATTATGTTAATTTTAGGAAATCTTTAGAACCACTGAAAATAATCAACTTAATTACGAATGACTTTATATTGTTTTCTATGTGAAGTACCTTTTGTAATTATTCTTTTAATGATAAATTAAAATTAAGCATTTACACAAAATTTAGAACAGTCTCAAAACTTTATTTTCAACTATTCTATATATATATCAAAGCTATAGAATTCTTTAGGTAAGCTTGTATCATCTAGGGTATTTTTTGCTACTACCTGATACTTTAAAGTTCCGTCACTCAGTTGATATTCCGCTAGTTGATTTGAGTAACTAAGCTTTTCTTTTTTCAATAGTTTTAATTTTAATTCATTTAATACATTTATATCTGAATTTTTCAAAATAAAGCTTACTGGTCCACCAGAGGATAAAGAAATATAAGTTAATTTATTATTATCTTTTTTATATTTCAAATAAACTTCCGTTTGAGATAAATTAGGAATATTAATATAATGATAAGACATCTTAGATTATCAGTCGAAGTGCAACAAAGATGAATTTTTAGATAAGAAAGTAGAAAGGCTATATTTATACGTCTTACGCCAAAAGGCAAAATAGAAATCGTAATTCCAGATCGTATAGCCTCAACACCAAATTATACCAATCAGTAAAACCCCCTTAGATTCAGTATGTATGTGTCGGTTATTATTGTTGATTATCACAATAATTTTAGTGACCAAAAACCAAAGTACCTCACCCTACTTTAAGTTACACTACATAAAATAAAGACTTTATATAATTGTTATATATAGGATTTATTAAAATACAATTTATGTAATTCGAGGTATTTTATGTCGGTGACTATTGCCAAGGTTGGGGTCGGGAGTTCGAGTCTCCTTTCCCGCTCCAAATTCAAAAAGCCCTCATCGAAAGATGGGGGCTTTTTTTATGACTAATTTTATTCATTTTTTGAAAACCTCCTACTACTAGCTACTCGAAAATTAGGATTATTCTTTAAATATACGAGACAAAATAACATCCCTTGATTTGATAATATGTGATGAAACACCGTGTATCAAATAAATTACATGACTCTCTTACTCCCTATAATTAAGGTGACGAATTAAGCATAAAAAGGGACTTTAAAAGTTGAATGCGATCTACGTTTTAGAATTTGTGAAAAACTATGATTAGTGTAGTTAATTACTTATTAAAATTTTAGATATTGATCATTATTTTTTCAAAAAAAACCAAAGCCTAAGCTTTGGTTTTTTAGTAAATTGTATGTCAATTATTTTTGATCAGGCAAAGCATAGGCAATGATGTAATCACCTACATCTTTAGAGTGGCTTGCACCACCTGCAGAAATAACCACATATTGTTTTCCAGTTTTTGGTGACTTATAAATCAATGGTGCTGCAACAGCAGCCACAGGAAGTTCAGCTTTCCACACTTCTTTACCGGTTTTAGAGTCTAAAGCACGTAAGTAGTAATCTTGAGTACCTGCAAAGAATACTAGACCAGAAGCAGTTGACGTTGGACCACCTAAAGTAGGCATACCAAGAGGCATTGGCATATGAGATTTAATACCTAAAGGTCCAAGTTGTTCAGCAGTCCCCATTGGCACTTCCCAAACGACTTTTTTAGATTTCAAATCAATCGCTGTCATGGTTCCGAACGGAGGGCGGTTACATGGTACACCCAATGCAGACTGCATGATGTCGATTTTTACACCTGCATATGGACCTGCAAATTGTGGACGTACAGTCCCCATGAATCCTGGAACTTCATCCGTTGAGATTTTGTACTTGCCCATGTCTTCTTTACGTACAAGAGACATACGAAGTGGCATACGCATATCGTTGACGAACATCAAACCTGTTGATTCATCGATAGAAATACCACCCCAGTTCATACCACCTAAAAGACTTGGCCATTCTATATATGGTTTTTCACCCGGCGGGGTATAAAGACCTTGATACACAGAATCTTTATAATCAATACGACAGTTTAATTGGTCAAAGGTAGAGATCCCCCACATGTCTTTTTCACGTAAAGTGTCATTCCCAATTTGTGGCATATCGACAGAATATGGTTGAGTTGGAGAAAGTTTTTCACCTTCAGCAGCACCAGAGGTTGGAACGGTTTTTTCAACCACTTTAGACACTGGTTTACCCGTACGACGGTCTAAGACAAAGATTTGTCCCATTTTAGTGGTTTGAATCAATGCAGGAACTTTTTCACCTTGATCATTGGTCATGGTGTAAAGCACAGGTTGTGACGGTAAGTCATAATCCCATACGTCATGATGCACAATTTGATACGACCACACTGTTTTACCAGTCGTTGCATTGACAGCAACGACAGCCGAACCAAATTTCTCTTTAGCACCACTACGGTCACCACCCCAATAATCTGGAGGACCATTACCAGTAGGTAAATAAACAAGATTTAAGTCTTTGTCATAGGTTGGAATGGTCCACATGTTTGGCGTTTCAAGGGTATAACCTTTACCATCTTTAGGCTCACCAACAAGTTCAGGATTACCAATATCCCACGCCCAAGCCAATTTACCTGTACGAACATCATAGGCACGTACGACACCAGAAGGCTCGCCGTGCACAATATCACGGACCCAGCCACCTAAAATTGCAACATGACCTGCAATGAGAGGAGTTGATGTTGGGTGGTAGCGTTTACTTTGTTCAGTTGGCCCCATGTCATGTAAAACATCGACTTGACCATTGATACCAAACTCAGGGCATAAAGCACCTGTTTTCGCATTCAAGGCAATTAAACGACCATCAACAGTAGAGGTTAAAATACGTTGTGGACATGCTTTGATGCCGTTAGATGCTAAATCGGCAGGTGTAAGTGATTTATCTTTAGTTGCATCGTAGTAGCCTACACCACGACAGGTAATATGTTCCGCAGTTTTTGCTTTAGGATCATATTTCCAAAGTGCTTTACCACTATCACCATCAATGGCAGTGATAATATTGGTCGGTGTACATGAATACAGTGTGCTACCAATTTGAATGGGTGTATTTTCGTCTACACCTGCTTTCAAATCACGACCCGTATGGTAGGTCCAAGCAACTTTCAAATCTTTGACATTTTCAGGGGTAATGTCAGTATATGGAGCGAAACGTGTACCGTTACCATTACGACCAAAATACTCCCAGTTGTCTGGGTTTTCAGCATTTGGTTTTGCTAAACTTGGATCTTGTACGAGATCAACTGGATTTAAAATTTTGCCATGTGGGAAGAATGCGGCAATCAGCGCAACCACACAGGCAGCTAAACCAACGAATCCAACTTGATTGGCTATTTTAACTTTTGTGAGGCTCAGTGCAGGCAGACTACGACTTGCCCATAGGCTTAAAACAAATAAAACAGTTGGGGTCACTAAACGTGGAATATATTGCCAAAAGTCAAAACCTTGCACTTCAGCAATTGCCCAGATCACAGTTGCAATAAATGTGATGATAGACAACCAAAAGCCAGCGGCTTTTTTCATTGCATATAAAACAGCGATGACGATATACGCAACACCAGCAATGAGATAATAGCTTGAACCACCGAGACTCAATAATTTAGAACCTTGGATGATTAAATATAGTGCGATCAGAGCAGTCAGTACGATAAAAAAATATCGGTAGACTTTAGCCCCTACACGCTCTTGCGGAGAGGTTTGTTCTGTGTTCATACCTTGCCTCTGGGTAATATAGGCTTGGTTGAATAGCCAAAAAATTAGAATAAAGTAAAGTCTTTTAAATCGTATGCTATAAATACATGGTGCCCAACAAAACGCATTTGAAATCGTATAAATCTAATTACATTCTACTCATTCAATTCTTGAAGTTATGGCTAGCATTCAGTTTTAAATACTTACAGATAAGGAAATAATTTGGGCTATTGATACCAAATAGTTGCCTATGTAACGAAGTTTGAAGATTGAGTACAATCACACACTGTGATTGTACTTTAGTAGTAGAAGTATACTCCTTTTCAAGTATTGTGTTTTGATCGACATGCTTATTCAAAGATTCAAAAAATTAAGCCCTCCTAAACAACTTAGATTTAAGTCATCATTGAGGGGTGAAAACAGCCTCGTTCGTTCAATTGATTTCAAACCATTACACATGCATGAATCTGATTAATTTAAGAAATATTGAACTGGTAATTTAGAATCTCATCCTTTATTCCTGTTCGAAGCAATTTCTTAACTGCATTGGCAACGATATTCAGACTGAGGTTTCCACTCATCCCATTTAATGTATGTTAAAACATCAAGCTCTAGAGCCAATAGCTAGATGAAGCCTATCACTACTTTCTTTATAGCTATCGTAATATTACTAAGCTTTTGTCTTCTACAAAGAAAGTGAGATAATTTGGAGCGATTCAGACGAATCTACAATGTTAAATGAGGCCTTGAACAAAGCTATACTTCATTCAAATAGAAGTATCTAACCCACTGTCTTAGATATATTATTTTTAAGGTTGAATATCTGCAAAGTTGCTAATACCTTATTTTCTAATAAATTCATTTGTTGTTATTTCTACATCTATTGTTTTAAATCAAACACTTATTTTATCAAATTTGCATAATTTTTATGCAGATTAAATGCTAAAAAGACATTCTGCTAAGTTAAGAATAATCCATCATTTAAAGAATCACGCATTTACGAGTAGCGTTTTGATATCTATTAAAGGTGTCATTATGTCTCATTTAATCTCTGAAAATATTCATGTTATTGAAAATGACTTAGAAGCAATTCATGCAGCGTATCACGTTGCAGATTTTGCTTTGGAAGGTCGAAATGAACGTGATCAGAACCGCCTACTGCCTTTTGCAGAAATCGACTTATTCAGTCAGAAAGGTTTAGGCGGCATTCGTATTCCCCAAAAATTTGGCGGTGCCTACGTGTCCAACAAGACACTGGCGCAGGTTTTTCGCATTATCAATAAAGCAGATTCTAGCGTGGGCCAAATTCCACAAAACCAAATTGCCTTGCTGTATATGATTGACCTCATGGGAACGGATGAACAAAAAGCCTTTATTTTTAATGAAATTTTACAGGGAAAACGTTTAGCCAATGGTGGCCCAGAGCGCAATACCAAAGACACCAAAACCTTAAATACAACGCTGCGCATTGAAAATGGAACGTATGTGGTCGATGGTGAAAAGTTCTATTCGACCGGCAGTAGTTTTGCAGATTGGTTGGCGATTAAAGCCGTTCACCCTGAAGGTCATGTTGTCCTGACCATCATTGATCGACACGCTACAGGCGTAGAAGTGATTGATAACTGGAATGGTTTTGGCCAACGCACAACGTCTAGTGGCACTGTCAAACTGAATCATGTGGCAGTAGATCCCCTATTAATTTTTGATGAACGTAAGCTTTCTGCAGGGCCAACGTATCGCGGTGCCTTTTCGCAATTGATGCAAGTCGCGATCGATGTGGGGATTGCGGAAGCTGCCTTTGCAGACACCCTTTCTGCGGTACAAAAAGCCCGTCCAATTGTAGATGCACAAGTCGAGAAAGCCAGTTTTGAGCCTTACACCCTACAGGAAGTGGGTAAATCTGCCGTTTTATTGGATGCTGCGATTCTACTTTTAGATGAAGCCGCAGATTACCTCGATGAATTAGATCAGCTTGATCAGGTGAGCGAACAACAAGCTGCTCTAGCTTCGATTCGTGTCGCTGAAGCCAAAATCTATGCCAATGATGCAGCCTTACAGATCTCTGAAAAACTCCTTGAATTAGGCGGCAGCCGTGCAAGTTTGAGTGCCCATAACCTTGATCAACACTGGCGCAATGCCCGAGTACACACCTTACATGATCCTGTGCGATGGAAGCTGCATACCTTAGGCGACTATTACTTAAATCATAAATTACCTGCACGCCATGCGTGGATTTAAGGAGAATTCTGATGACCTCATTTCCAAATATTAATTCGCTACAGGCCATATCAACAACACCTGCGCATATTATTCAGTCCGATGCAGAAGCACTTGAAATTGCAAAACAATTGGCCGAACAATTTAGAAAAAATGCCGTGCAACGTGATGCCGAACGCATACTGCCGTTTGATGAAATCGAGGCCTATAGTCAATCTGGTCTCTGGGCAATCACGGTTCCCAAGGCATTTGGCGGTGCCGAAGTTTCAAGTTATACCGTGGCGCAAGTGATTGCGCTTATGAGTGGTGTAGATGGTTCAATTGGACAAATTCCACAAAACCATTTTTATGCACTAGAAGTATTACGAAATACCGGCACCGCTGAACAAAAGCAAAAGCTTTATGCTGAAGTGCTTGCTGGCGCTCGTTTTGGCAATGCCTTAGCCGAGTTTAAAACCAAAACCGCTGCGCAAAAAAAAACGTCGATTCGTCCTCATGACGATGGTTTTGTGGTGAATGGTGAAAAGTTTTATTGCACCGGCAGTTTATTTGCACATCGCATTCCCACATTGGTCAAAGACCCCGATGGTCGTGAATATTTAGCCTTTATTGCACGTGAAAGTGCAGGTCTAGAGTTGATCGATGATTGGACAGGGTTTGGACAACGCACCACCGGCAGCGGCTCTGTTAAATTTCATCAAGTTGCGGTTCCTGCCACAGATGTCATTCCCTTTGATCGTGCATTTACAGAGCCGACATTGGTGGGGCCATTTGCGCAAATTATGCATGCTGCGATTGAAGTTGGGATTGCCCGTGCAGCCTTTGAAGAAAGTTTGCGCCGCGTACACCAAACTCGACCATGGATTGATTCCGGCCTTGATCTTGCAAGCGAAGATCCTTTAACCAAATACGAACTCGGTCGCATTGCCGCAGATGTTCGTGCCAGTGAGGTCTTGCTGAAACAAGCCGCTCGTACCATCGATGCTGCTCGCCCACAGCCCAATGCCGAAAACATCGCAAAAGCCTCATTAGATGTAGCGAAAGTGCGTGCGCATAGTACTGAAACTGCACTAAAGGCAGCTTCAAAATTGATTGAACTTGCAGGCAGCCGTGGCAGTCAGCGTGAAGATGGCCTAGATCGATTTTGGCGTAATGCACGTGTTCATACCTTGCATGATGCAGGGCGTTGGAAATATTTCTTCATTGCCAATTACCTCCTAAATGGCGTATTGCCCCCACGTCGAGGGACCTTGTAATGAGCCAAATCACCACAGCAGATACCCAATCACATTCTGCCAAGAAAATTTTACTGAATGCCTTCGACATGAACTGTGTCGGCCATATCAATCATGGCTTATGGACCCATCCACGCGATGAGTCACACCGCTTTAATGAACTGAGCTATTGGACCGATCTTGCCAAAACCTTGGAGCAAGGGCTGTTTGACGGGCTATTTATTGCGGATATCACCGGGGTCTATGATGTTTATGAAGGCAATATTGATCTCACACTTAAAGAGTCGATCCAACTGCCGAGCCATGACCCCAGCACCCTAATTTCTGCAATGGCTGCGGTCACTGAAAACTTAGGTTTTGGTGTAACAGTCAATTTGAGCTATGAAACGCCTTATCAATTTGCACGTCGATTTGCCAGCCTAGACCACCTGACCCAAGGTCGAATCGGTTGGAATATCGTGACTGGATATCTAGACAGTGCAGAACGCTTGATTGGGCAAAAAGGCCTGAAAGATCATGATCTACGCTATGAACAAGCTGAAGAGTTTTTGCAGCTTTGCTATAAGTTTTGGGAAGGCTCTTGGGAAAATGATGCGGTTCAAAAAGATAAAGCAAATCGCATCTTTAGCGACCCAAAAAAAGTACATGCCATTCAACACCAAGGCAAGTTCTATCAAAGCCAAGGGGTATTTCAAGTTTCTCCATCGATTCAGCGCACCCCTGTGTTGTATCAGGCCGGTGCTTCACCACGTGGTTTAGCTTTTGCGACGCAACATGCAGAAGGCATGTTTATCGGTGCAGACAGCGCAGAAAAAGTTAAAAATCAGGTACAAAAAATTCGCAGCCAAACTGCAGCGCAAGGTCGTGACCCACAAGCTGTGAAACTCTTTGTTGGCATTACGGTGGTGACCGCAGAGACCGATGAACTCGCCCAAGAGAAATTGGCTGAATACATTCGCTATGCCAATCCTGAAGCGGGACTGGCACACTTTTCCAGCTCGATTGGGATGAACCTCGCCAACTTTGCAGAAGATGAAGCCATTCCGTATCAGCAGACCAATAGCATCGCATCGGTCAATCAAAAATTTAAAGAGCAGAAAATTACGCGCCAAGATTTGCGTGCTCAGCACGTTCTAGGTGGGCGATATCCGCTCTTTGTCGGAAGTGGCGCCAACGTTGCAGAACAGTTGATTGATTATTTGGATGAAACTGGCATCGATGGATTTAATCTGACTCGCACCGTTGCACCTGAGTCACATCAAGATTTTATCCGTTTGGTCATTCCTGAATTACAGCAACGTGGTCGCTATAAAACTGCGTATGACACTGGCAGTTTAAGGCAAAAACTGTTTCAACAAGGTGACCATTTAGCCACGACACATCCCGCTCATCGCTACCGATGTCGCACTTCCGACACATCATCTCAGGCAGCACTTAAAAACGTTGAGACAGCATAAGCTGCAATTAAAAAACAATATTTTAGACAAAAAATTTAATTATTTCGAAATATAGAGGTGTGCCATGGCACAAACAGCAAAATCTAAATTCACACTGATTGGTGTGATCGTAGCCATCTTGGTGATTGGCTTAGTTATTTGGAATCAACAAAAGAAAAGTCATCAAAGTGAATTGGTGATTGGGATTAGCCCATCTTTTGCTAAACCCTTACAAGTCGCTGCAGATGAAGCCAAGCAGCAAGGACTGAACGTGAAATTGGTGGAATTTTCGGACTGGAATACCCCGAATATCACCTTAAATCATGGTGATATTGATGCAAACTTTTTTCAACATCAGCCGTTTTTAGACAATGCAAAAAAAGAAACGGATTTTAAAATCAAAGCCTTTGATGTCGGTGCTGCAACCCATGTCGGACTGTATTCAAAAAAGTATAAAAACTTTGCTGATTTACCCCATAAAGCCAAAGTGGTGATTCCGAATGATCCGGTCAATCAGGGCCGTGCCTTACAACTGTTACAGCAAGCCAAGCTCATTGAACTGAAACAGCCAGATAACTTTTTATCGACTTTAAATGACATTGCAGCGAATCCTAAACAGCTTCAATTTATTGAGGTGGAAGGCCCTCAAACGGCACGTGCGATTGATGATGTCGATCTGGCTTTTGGCTATCCACATTATTTACGTCTAGCAAAAACTGCCGATCCTGAAAATGCCTTACTGTTTGACTCCAATACTGACAAGCGTTTTGCCATCTTATTTGCCGTACGTGATGACTATGTAGATCGTGACGATAAACTGCGTAAATTTGTCGATATTTATCAAAACTCACCTAAAGTTAAACAGGCATTGGACGCAGATTTTGGTGCAAAACTGTGGTTCCCTGGTTGGAAATAAGGAGTCGCTCATGGTGAGTTTCGGTTCATCGGTTGAATTTGCCGTCCCGCATATCCAAATCAAAAATTTAAATAAATTTTATGATGTGCAAGGACAGCAGGTGCATGCCTTAAAAGATATCAATCTGAATATTCCACAAGGCAAAATATTCGGCATTATTGGGAAAAGCGGCGCGGGTAAATCTTCGCTGATTCGAACGCTGAATGGCTTAGAACAAATCAGTGATGGCAGTATTTACATCCATCAACAGGAATTATCTCGCCTAAATCACACAGAGTTGATTGCTCTGCGTCAGCGTATTGGGATGATTTTTCAGCATTTTAATTTGATGTCTGCCAAAACCGTGTATGACAATATCGCGCTGCCACTTAAAATCGCCAATTTCAGTCAAGCCGATATCGCTCAGCGAGTGAATGAAGTGCTGAAGTTGGTAGGTCTTGAAAATAAAGCAGAACACTACCCTTCTCAGCTTTCCGGTGGGCAAAAACAACGTGTCGGGATTGCACGAGCGTTAGTTCATCATCCAGAAATTTTACTCTGTGATGAAGCGACTTCTGCACTCGATCCAGAAAGTACCTCTGTTGTGCTGTCTTTGCTTAAAGAAATTAATCAAAAGCTCGGTATTACCATTGTGTTGATTACCCATGAAATGCAGGTCATTCGCGAGATTTGCGATCAGGTTGTAGTGATCGATCAAGGCGAAATTGTAGAAGCAGGACAGGTTTGGAAAGTGTTTTCTACGCCTCAACAGCAGATCACACAAGAGTTACTCAACCTTGAACAACTTGATTTACCAAGCGATATTCAGCCACAACCGTCAGATTCAAATGATCAAATCATTTTAAAATTACGATATGAATCGACACTACAACAGTCGCCTGACTTAAAGTTTATTTTTGATCAATTTCAGGCGCCAGTACATCTGTATCAAAGTCATATCGATAGTATTCAAGGGCATTTAATCGGTTCGTTGATTGTCGCTGTGGACAGCAGCCATTTAGAGATCAACGCCGTATCTGAACAACTTAAACACCATATCGCACAGATTGAGGTACTCGGCTATGCACGACCAACTCATTGATTTACTGATTAGTGGAACCATTGATACCTTACTGATGGTCGGCGTTTCAGCCTTTGTGGCCTTTCTGATCGGCCTGCCTTTAGCGGTCGTATTGGTGTGTAGTGCTGAACACGGGATTTATCCTTCAAAAAGCCTAAACCACACCCTAGGTTGGTTGGTCAATATTACCCGTTCGGTGCCATTTCTTATTTTAATGGTAGCGCTTATTCCGCTCACGCGCTTTATCGTGGGCACCAGTTATGGCGTTTGGGCCGCTGTCGTACCTTTAACCCTTGCGGCCACGCCTTTTTTTGCACGTATAGCTGAAGTAAGTTTACGTGAAGTCGATCAAGGTCTGATTGAGGCCGCTCAAGCCATCGGCTGTAATCGCAAACAAATCATTTGGCATGTGCTGCTCCCTGAAGCGCTTCCTGGCATCGTCGCGGGCTTTACTGTGACTTTGGTGACCATGATTAATTCTTCTGCCATTGCAGGAGCTATCGGTGCAGGTGGTTTGGGGGATATTGCTTACCGTTACGGTTATCAACGCTTTGATATGCAAATCATGCTGGCAGTGATAGTGGTCTTGGTCGCGATCGTGATGCTGGTTCAAGCCTGTGGAGATCACATTTCCAACCAATTGGATAAACGCAAAATTTAAAACGACCCTCACGATTATTTTTCGTATTTCTTAGAAAAATAATATGCCGCTACACATAAAAAAATACCCTAATCTGCATTAGGGTATTTTTTCGATCAGTTGCAAAATTGATTCTGCTTAAACAGAATCTTTAGACAGAATTAATAGGTCACACGGACATAATCACGATATTCAGGTTTCCAGAAATTCGCTTCAATCGCATGTTCGAGCACTTCAACGCTGACATTTGGCGCAACACCATCAGCAATCGCAGCCAACGCGACTTTCAATGCAATTTTCTTCGAAATATCCTGTAAATAATCCAAACTTGGCAATAAATCAGCATTTGGATCTGCCAATTTTGGTGAACAGTCCGCCAATGCCGTACTAGATGCCATCAGCATATTTTCCGTCACACGTTTCGCCCCAGATGCAATCACACCCAGTCCAATCCCCGGGAAAATATAGGAGTTATTGCACTGTGAAATCTGATGAATCTTGCCATGATAATTCACTGGTGCAAATGGACTACCTGTCGCAATCAGGGCCTTACCTTTGGTCCACTCGATAATATCTGCAGGCACCGCTTCGACACGTGATGTCGGGTTAGATAGTGGCAACACAATAGGCTGTTCACAATTTGCAGCCATCGTTTCAATAACCTCTTGGCTAAACAGCCCCGGTTGTCCCGAAACCCCAATCAATACAGTCGGTTTGGCATGTGTAACCACATCCAGGAGTGAGATGACCGAATCTGCATTTGCCCAATGTGCGACGTTATCCGGTGCTTGCGCAAGCTTGCGTTGGAAATCTAAAAGATTCGGCTGATTTTCAGTAATTAAACCAAAGCGGTCGACCATAAACACCCGCGCACGTGCTTGAGCATCGGTTAAACCTTCCGCCACCATTTGCTTGATGATCTGTTCTGCAATCCCACAACCTGCTGAACCCGCCCCTAAGAAGGTGACGATTTGATCTTTGAGCTGCTTGCCTGCTGCACGTGATGCCGCAATTAAACTTCCGACAGACACTGCTGCTGTCCCTTGAATATCGTCATTGAAACAGCAAATTTTATCGCGATATTTTTCCAGTAAAGGCATCGCATTTTTTTGTGCAAAGTCTTCAAATTGAATCAGCGCTTTAGGCCAACGTTGTTGAATGGCTTTAATCACGTCATCGACAAATTGATAATATTCTTCACCACTAATCCTAGGCTGACTCCAACCCATATAAATCGGGTCATTCAACAGCTGTTGGTTATTGGTTCCGACATCTAAAGTAATCGGCAAAGTATAGGCTGGACTGATCCCACCACACGCAGTGTACAGCGACAACTTACCAATCGGAATCCCCATCCCCCCAATGCCTTGGTCACCAAGACCAAGAATACGTTCACCGTCCGTAATCACGATCACTTTCACATTCTTTTTATTCACGTTATGAATAATTTGATCGATATGATCACGGTCAGGATATGAAATAAAAATCCCACGATGACGACGGTAAATGTCCGAGAAGCGCTGACAAGCCTCACCCACTGTTGGTGTATAGATGATCGGCATCATCTCACTGAGGTGGTTTTCAATTAAGTGATAGAACAATGTTTCATTGGTGTCTTGAATATTGCGCAGGTAAATATGCTTATTGATATCACTATTAAATGCACAATATTGCTGATAAGAACGCTGACTTTGTTCTTCAATGCTTTCTGTAACGTGTGGAATTAAACCGTGTAAATTAAAGCTCTTACGTTCATCTTCATTAAACGCAGAACCCTTATTTAAAAGTGGGAGTTCTAAAAGTGTATTTCCGGCATAAGGAATATATAAAGGTCGTTTCGTTTTCAAATTTTCACTGGGCATTATTTAACTCGTTTAATTAATCTTTTGTTTCGCACTGCAAAAAGCGAAATGCACAAAAGTGACTATCTCGTTATTTGTTATAGCCTATCCTGATTCGAGCGCTTTGGGGCATTTAGTAAATTGATAGTAGTTTTAGTTAGATTTTATAATCTGATAACTCGATCATGCATCCAATCATCGCAACGCCTATTTTGGCTTAAATGTATACGACTTTTAGCGAATCTTAGAAAATAACAAAAATAATTAATGATTAAATTTCAATCAATTAAATAAATTCAAAACAAAGCCATAATTTTGGTAGGTCTTTGGTAGGTGTGAATTTAAAACATCCCTCGCAATACTCAGTTTAGGTGAGTATCACCCATAACAAATGACAATGAATGGTAGAAGGAATCGCACCATGGCTTTTAAAAATATTGCAGATCAAACAAACGGTTTTTACATCCCTTGTGTTTCACTTTTTGGCCCCGGCTGTGCTAAAGAAATTGGTGCAAAGGCACAAAATCTTGGCGCAAAGAAAGCGCTTATCGTGACCGATGCCGGTCTTTACAAATTTGGTGTAGCAGATACGATTGCCGCATATTTAACTGAAGCTGGCGTAGAAAGTCACATCTTTCCGGGCGCAGAACCCAACCCAACTGACACCAACGTGCATAGCGGTGTAGATGCCTACAATGACAATGGCTGTGATTTTATTGTCTCTCTCGGCGGCGGCTCTTCTCATGACTGTGCCAAAGGCATTGGCTTAGTGACTGCGGGTGGTGGCCATATTCGTGACTATGAAGGCATCGATAAAAGCACAGTCCCAATGACTCCGCTGATTGCGATTAATACCACTGCTGGTACAGCATCTGAAATGACCCGTTTCTGTATCATTACCAATACTGAAACCCATGTAAAAATGGCCATTGTCGATTGGCGTTGTACCCCTCTTATCGCCATTGATGACCCGAAGCTGATGATTGCGAAACCTGCGGCATTAACTGCTGCAACTGGTATGGATGCCTTAACGCATGCCGTTGAAGCTTATGTATCAACTGCTGCAAACCCAATTACCGATGCTTGTGCTGAAAAGGCCATTGCAATGATCAGTGAATGGCTCAGCTCTGCCGTAGCCAATGGCGAAAACCTAGAAGCTCGTGATGCGATGAGCTATGCACAGTACTTAGCAGGAATGGCTTTTAACAATGCCTCTTTAGGTTATGTCCACGCGATGGCGCACCAACTTGGCGGCTTCTACAACTTGCCACATGGCGTATGTAATGCCGTGCTGTTACCACACGTTTGCGAATTTAACCTGATCGCCTGCCCTGACCGCTATGCACGTATCGCACAGCTCATGGGTGTGCCAACCGACGGTTTAACGGTGACTGAAGCGGCTTATGCAGCGATTGCAGCAATCCGTGAACTGTCTGCTTCGATTGGCATTCCATCAAGCCTTTCTGAACTCGGTGTGAAAGAACAAGACCTCAGCATCATGTCTGAAAATGCGCAAAAAGATGCCTGCATGCTAACCAATCCACGTAAAGCGAATCATGCTCAAGTGGTTGATATTTTCAAGGCAGCGCTTAAAGCCAATGCTTCTGTGGTCGACTTCAAAGCGGCTGTTTAAGTTAAGCCCTCAAAGGTCTTCATGTTTAAGTGACCTAAGTGCCTACATTACCCTTTGAGTCTGGTGATGTAGGCTCAACTGAATCCATTTCACTTTTTATTTCAGGGAAGCGACTCTAGATTGGTCGTTTTCATACTGAGGTCACTCTTTTTTAGTTCGCATAACAGCATCGATTATTCATTTGACAAAAGCTTATGGCTCATCAAGGATAAAGCATAATGTCCAATAATATTGATGAGTATAATAATGAGCCATTCACATATTCATTATCAGCCTGACATTTTGGGCGCAGGCTATGAACAAGCCACGCTGACCTTCCCGGATGATTATGAAGGCCCTGTGGTTGCCACACTGGTTCGCAAAAAAGCAGCGGCCCCCACCTCCAAAGCGGTGCTCTATATCCATGGCTTTATCGATTATTTTTTCCAAACCGAAATGGCGGAACGCTTTAATCAGCACGGTTTCGACTTTTATGCCTTGGATTTAAGAAAATATGGCCGCTCCATCCGCCCGCATCAAAAATACTATAATGTGCATGAACTATCTGAATACGATGCCGAAATAGATCAAGCCCTAACGATCATTGCAGATGAAGGTCACGATGCCTTACTGCTTTGTGGTCATTCAACGGGTGGCTTAACCACCACCTTGTATGCGGCGCATCATCAAAATCATCCTTTAATTCAAGCCCTTTGGGTCAATAGCCCATTTTATGATTTCAACATGAATCCAGTGAAACGCGCACTGGGTATTCCACAGCTGAGTAAATTGGCAAAAACCTTTCCCAATTTAAAATTTCCAAGTGAACTGAATAAGTGGTACACCGCCAGCTTACACCGCGAACTCAAGGGTGAATGGGACTTCAATTTAGACTGGAAAAAGACCCGCTATCCAATGGTGTATTTAAGTTTCGTGCGGACAATTTATGAGGCTCAAAAAGAGATTCATCGAGGTATCAGCCTAGATGTACCGGTCTTGGTCATGCACTCGCATCAAACTAAAAATCCCAAAAAATGGGGTAAAGCAGCGCAGACCAGTGATGTGATTTTAGGAGTAAAAGACATCCAAAAATATGCCAAGAAAATTCAGGGCGATGTCACCATTCAAAGCATTCACAATGGCTTGCATGATTTAGTGCTTTCGGAAAAAACCGCGCGTGAACAAGTCTATACCCAGCTCTTTGAATGGCTGGCCAATAAAGGCCTTTAATAGCCTGAATGACGTTGCGACTTACTGTTTTAATTTCAACAAGGTCTGATGTACGGGATGTGATCTCGGCATCAGCTCGATCAGGCGTTCAACGGCATCAATGGCTTCAGGGAAACGCGCGACATGTTTGAGCAGAACATCCGTTTCTTTGGCATTAAAAATCGCTTGGCTCAATCGTGACTCAAGACAATCACGCCATGCCCCTAAAAAAGGACTTTCGGTTTTGGCCAAGAAAACCCCTGAACATAGTTTTAATGCAGAGTCGAGATAACCTGCATCTAAGGCTTGTTCGGCTTGTAAAAAATCCGCTTCGACTTGCGCCAATAAACGGTAGGGACGTGAGCCTAACATGCCGCCCAAAATATCACGTAGCTGAGACATTTCCGCTTTTAAAGTCCCGACGCTCACCTTGCGTTCACCATATAGAGCTTGATGTAAGGTATCTAAGGTCATGCCTTGCGGACATAGCGCCAAGATGGTCAAAATTTCTATTTGCCGCGGGGTCAGCACCATCACTTTGCCATTAAATAACACTTGCGGCACAGCAAAGGCCCGAATATACAAATGCTGTTTTTGAAAATCGAGTAAAGCCGATTGAATAATCGAAGCGCAGCGTTCAGCCGCAAGTAGCCCTAAACTATTGTGGTTTTTCCACACGGTGGATAAATCAACCACGCCCAAAATTTGCTGCGTATGTGGATCGATAATCGGTGCTGCATAGCAGACCCATTCATGTACTGATGGCATGTAATGTTCATTTGAAAACACACAACTCGACTGTTGGGTTTTTAAAGACAACGCTAATGCATTGGTGCCGACCAATTCTTCGCGCCATTGCCCACCTGCAATAAAATGCACACTTTCCGCAGCACTTTGCATTTGCCGACTCGACGCACTCCAAATAATCGTGCTCCCTACATCGCCCACGGCAAGTACCATCGACGACTGTTCGGCAATGTGTTTTAAATCTTCGGCACAATGTTGCAAGGCATGATGCAATGCCGACTGTTGTTGACTTTGAGGGCTTAAATTTACCAAAGGCGCAGCACTCCGATTTTCCGGAATTTCTGCCTGCGCCGATCGCTGCCAAGAACTCGCAATGCTCTCATTCAATTGCGAGGTTTGCTGCTTTGACAGACTCATGCCCTGTCTTAACCGTTCGACATTCTGTCGTTTTTCAGATAAATCCTTCTGTATCATCATTCATTATTCTCACAACAATTCATGACTAAAAATCCATTTCCCGGCTTTTGTTTTTAAGACTGAAAAAAAATATTGTAAACCTTCTTGTCTCCAACCTTTTTCCAACCTTATACAGGCTATGCTAATCAAATAATGTACAAAAGTACCTTATACCAAAGCTGTAGATTGCCACAGATGGGCAGCCCAACAAGATCATAATAAACAAGCAAAGGAAAATTCATATGCGTTATGTCGATCCTAATCAACCCGGTTCAAAAGTTCAGTTTAAAGCTCAGTATGAAAACCTGATTGGTGGCCAATGGGTCGCGCCAGTGAAAGGTGAATACTTTGAAAATATCTCCCCTGTAGACGGTAAAGTTTTTACCAAAGTGCCACGTTCTTCTGCTGAAGATATTGAATTGGCTTTGGATGCAGCGCATAAAGCCAAAGCCCAATGGAACGCCTCTTCCCCAACCACACGCTCAAATATTTTATTAAAAATTGCCGATCGACTTGAAGAAAACCTAGAGCTCCTTGCGGTCGCAGAAACCTGGGACAACGGTAAACCGATTCGTGAAACCTTAGCCGCTGATATTCCACTTTGTATCGATCACTTCCGTTATTTTGCCGGCTGTATCCGTGCCCAAGAAGGCGGCATTTCTGAAATTGATGAAAATACCATTGCTTACCATTTCCATGAACCACTTGGTGTGGTCGGTCAAATTATTCCGTGGAATTTCCCAATCTTGATGGCGGCTTGGAAACTTGCTCCAGCATTGGCTGCGGGAAACTGCATCGTATTGAAACCTGCGGAGCAAACGCCTGTCAGCATCTTGGTCTTGGCTGAACTCATTCAAGACCTACTCCCACCGGGCGTGCTGAATATTGTGAATGGTTATGGTGTTGAAGTCGGTCGTCCATTGGCGACCAATCCACGCATCTCAAAAATCGCCTTCACAGGTTCAACCGCTGTCGGTCAAATGATCATGCAATATGCGACTGAAAATATCATTCCTGTGACTTTAGAACTTGGTGGAAAATCACCAAATATCTTCTTTGAAGACATCATGGACAAAGACGATGAGTTCTTAGATAAAACACTCGAAGGTTTTGCCATGTTTGCGCTCAACCAAGGTGAAATTTGTACATGTCCTTCACGTGCATTGGTACAAGAAAGCATTGCAGATCGATTCTTGGAAATGGCTGTCGAACGTGTCAAACGTATTAAGACGGGTCATCCACTCGATACCGATACCATGATTGGTGCACAGGCATCGCAAGAGCAGCAAGACAAAATTTTAGGCTGTATCGCGACAGGTAAAAATGAAGGTGCACAGCTGATTACTGGTGGTGACCCACGAAATGAAGTCGGTACAGGTTTCTATATTGAGCCAACGATTTTTAAAGGCACCAATGACATGAAGATTTTCCAAGAAGAAATCTTCGGCCCTGTGCTTTCAGTAGCAACCTTTAAAGACTTTGATGATGCCATTAAAATTGCCAATGACACGATTTATGGTCTAGGTGCAGGGGTTTGGTCGCGTTCAGCGCATACTTCATATCGTGCGGGTCGTGCTATTCAGGCGGGCCGTGTATGGACCAACTGTTATCATATCTACCCTGCACACGCAGCATTCGGTGGCTACAAAAAATCAGGGATCGGCCGGGAAAACCACAAAATGATGCTTGATCATTATCAACAAACCAAAAACTTGTTGGTGAGCTATGACACCAAACCAATGGGCTTCTTCTAAGCAGCGTTGAACAATACATGAGATAAAAAGCGAACTTCGGTTCGCTTTTTTGTTAGAAGCCTCTTCAATGAATTCATTAAAATTTCTTTTAAAAAGCTGCAAATTTTCTTATGCTTGCTAAACAAATAACTTTATTAATTAAAAATATTTAAATAGCTATGAAATATTGTGTCTCCTGTGGAGAAAAAGCATTAGTACAACATCACTTTTGTAGTGCCTGTGGTCATTCATTTGGTGATCAAGTGTCAGACAAACCTAAGCAAGCACGTTATCCCGCATTTGTGCCCAACCAAGATGATATTTCGACCTATGAACATCATCTCAAATACTTAAACAAATTAAGCTCTTTCCAAAGCAAAGTATTCTATCTTTTCTTCTTTGGTGCTTTCGCGGTCATGTTTTTTACTTTCACAAGTGTATTTTCAGGTTGGGCGTCTGTTTCCAAAGCATTTGAATCTATATGGCTATTTCCTTTTTGTATCATCAGTTGTATTGCCATAAAATTTACAAGTTTGGACTATTGGCTTGCTAAACAAATTTATGGTCGAAATTATCGTTATAAAGACAATGGATTAAGACTCGTTTACCAAGAGCTACCAAGCGCTAAAAATCATAAAGATGAATTTATCTGTATTTTTTGCGGCAATAAACGATTCTTTCGTAAAGGTATTTATGCAAGCGATTCATGCACCGTAAATTGCACCAAATGTCAGCATTATTTATATACGGAATAAAGCTTAAGTTTTTTAAGTTAGTACCCCAAAAATAAGACTCAATACAAATGAAAGCTGAGTAAAAGTAGATGTAAGTAAGACAATCAGCCATGATCCATTCTATAATTTTACTTACATCTACAATAACTTCTGCATTCCCGTCCTAAAACTGGTGCTCATATTCAGTAGCATTCACTCAAGTATTCGTCCAATTAGGCTGATCGTGATGAAGCCTGTAAAGCCGCCTCAACAAAATGTAAATGATCAACACCCCAATATAACTCATCATCGACAAACCAACTTGGCGCCCCAAACACACCTCGTGCAATGGCTTCTTCGGTAATAACTTTAAGCTCAGACTTTACTTTTTCATCTTCAAGCCATGATTTAACTTGCTCTACCTCCAATCCAAGCTCCTGCATCAATTGAATTAATTCATTGAGATCATTTAAATTGCGTGGCTGACCAAACATCGCGTTAAAAATACCCATCAGTACATTGAGAAATACTTCAGGCTGAAATAATTGGACTGCGGTAATCAAACGCATCAACTGCAAAGTATTGATCGGAAAATACGGATTCATCTGTACGGGTATCTGCCATAACTTTCCCCAACGTTGAAGATCAATCATGGAATAACGTGCCTTCGCAGGTACCGCCATTGGGCTACTATTGCCTGTGGCTTTAAACACTCCACCGAGTAGCATCGGCTTCCAAATCAGCTCGGCTTGATACTGCTGCGCAATCTGTTGAATGCGATGAAAACCGATATAGCTATATGGACTGCCGACATCAAAATAAAATTCAATGACTTTCATTTTTTTCGTCCTTTTTTTGCTTGTTTGTCCTAATATTTTTAAATCAGTGCTTACCAGCGTTCCATCCACGGTCGCAGATCTAATTCATGCGTCCATGCATCTCGTGGTTGCTGTGAGAGATGCCAATAATTTTCTGCAATATGTACTGGATTTAAAATACCATCTTGCTCTTTTTTAGCATAAAGATCAGGGAATGTATCTTTGATAAAATCGGTATCAATCGCCCCATCAACCACCACATGCGCCACATGAATATTTCTAGGCCCAAGTTCACGCGCCATGCTTTGTGCCAAGGCACGAAGCGCATGTTTTGCGCCAGCAAAAGCGGCAAAGCCTGCGGCACCACGAACCCCAGCCGTCGCACCCGTAAAAATAATTGTGCCAGATTCACGGCTCACCATGCGCTTCGCCACTTCCCGACCCGTTAAAAATGCCGAGAAACATGCCATTTCCCAAATCTTGAAATATTTACGTGCGGTTTCTTCCAAAATACTACATGGCACATTGGCACCAATATTAAAGACCATGACCTCAATCGGGCCAATGTTTGATTCAATGTGCTCGATGAGTTCAATCACTTGCTCTTCTTTTCGAGCATCCGAACCAAAGCCAAAAGCAGTCCCTCCCTGTGCTTGAATTTCAGCAATTAAGGGCTGTAATTTGTCGACATTACGCCGCGTCATACATGCGGTATAACCACCACAAGCAAAGCGTTTGGCAATTTCACCACCGGTGGCATCTCCTGCACCAATGATCAATGCCACACCTTTGACAGGCTTAGATATATGATTATTTTCCATGACGATCTCCTCGTGCTGGATAGTTTTTATATTCCATGTGCGATCAATTTTATTGAATAACGATCGTTACTATAACGAATACTATGTTATGATTAATTTATCGTCAATCATAATTTTTTAGGGTCATGCACATGCGCTATAAACCCGAATACAAACAACAAAAACGACAAGAATTGCTCAACATTACGGGGCAAATTGCGAAAAAAAATGGCTTTGCTGCAACAGGTGTTGACAGCTTAATGAAAGCTGCAGGTGTCACTAGTGGCGCATTCTATTCACATTTTTCGTCAAAACAGGATTTACTCAAAGCATTGGTTGAATATGAATTGCAGCAAAGCTTTAACATGTGGCAAAGCAACCCGCATCATAATGCAGCCGACTGGATTAATTTTGAATTAGACCGTTACTTAACCCCTTCCCACCTTGAACATCCTGAACAAGGCTGTGTTTTGCCGACACTTGCGACCGAAGTAGCTCGTGCAGATGACACGATTAAACAGGCCTATGAAAAGGAATTACTGCGCGGTCATGCTTTATTTAGCGCACATTTGGCGAGTGAAGAAAAAGCTTGGGCCATGATGTCCCAATTGGTCGGTGCGGTTTTAATTGCACGGGCAATGCATGATCCCGAATTACAAAAAAGCATTTTGCAGGCCAATAAAATGGTCATTCAAGATTATTTGGCCGCGCACTCAGCTGCATAAGTGACGATTATTTTATGTGATCCTTCATGTAGTTATACGATTAAACACTTCCGATAAACTGTCAGCTCCCTTTGGCTTAATTATTCAATATCCGTATAAGGTTGCCAATTTTTATGCTTTTCAATCGCTTAAAGATTGGGCATAAATGGCACAATTCAAATAAAGTCCTCTTTTCAAGGTTCTGACGACTGTGTATAACAATGAGCCATTAAAGGAAAATGATAAGCATAGGCAAAGAACGCAAAAAAACGTTAGACTATGCAACAATCAATGCAAGTAAATGTCATTCGATACAAACAAAAAGGTGAAGATTGATGCCGCTCAATACTGTTGAAGAGCTCGTAGCTGATATTCGTGCAGGTAAAATGGTCATCCTGATGGATGATGAAGATCGTGAAAATGAAGGCGACCTTGTCATCGCTGCGACCCACGTACGCCCTGAAGATATCAACTTCATGATTACGCATGCGCGTGGTCTTGTATGCTTAACCTTAAGTAAAGAGCGTTGCCAGCAGTTAAATTTACCTTTAATGGTCGATGCAAACGGTGCACAGCACGGTACAAACTTCACATTGTCGATTGAAGCAGCAAATGGCATTTCAACAGGTATTTCTCCTGCTGAACGTGCGCACACCATTCAAACAGCGGTGGCTGCACATGCTAAACCGGCTGATATCGTACAGCCAGGCCATATTTTCCCGCTGATGGCACAGCCTGGTGGTGTCCTTCACCGTGCCGGTCATACTGAAGCAGGCTGTGATTTATCGCGTTTAGCCGGCCTAGAACCCGCATCTGTGATTTGTGAAATCATCAATGAAGACGGCACTATGGCGCGTCGCCCAGATCTTGAAGTCTTTGCTGAAAAGCATGGCTTAAAAATGGGCACGATTGCGGACTTAATTCACTACCGCATGACCAATGAGCAAACCGTTGAGCGCATTGATCAACAAACTTTAGATACTGAATACGGTACTTTTGAATTGTTCCGTTACCGTGAAATTGGTAACCCAGACATTCATTTGGCACTGGTTAAAGGCGAACCGAAACAAGGGGTAACCACAGTCCGTGTACATGGTTTCAGCCCGGTTCGTGACTTATTAAAACTCAATAAACAAGATGGTGCTCCGGCGTGGAATCTCGATAAAGCACTCAAAGAAATCGCATCCAGCGATCGTGGTGTTTTAGTGTGGATCGGTCAGCGTCATTTACAGGACTTAGGCCCTGCTTTAGAAAATTTAACTGCACCGAAAAATGTTAAATCCAATGCGGCACTGTCTCAGCAGTATCAAACCATTGGTGTGGGTGCACAAATTTTACGTGATTTAGGCGTGGAAAAAATGAAGCTACTCAGCTCTCCACTACGCTTTAATGCACTATCAGGTTTTAACTTAGAAGTGGTGGAATACATCACCGCAAATCAAACATCAGAGAAATAATCGAGGTTGCTATGGCAGTTCGCCGTATTGAAGGTATGTTACATCTCGCGAACGAAGACCGTTATGCGATTTTAGTTGGTCGTTTTAATAGCTTTGTTGTTGAACATTTGCTAGAAGGTGCCGTTGATACATTGAAACGTCATGGCGTATCAGAGGATAATATCACTGTTGTTCATGCACCGGGTGCTTGGGAACTTCCTGTGGTTGCAAAAAAACTTGCAGCTTCAGATCGTTTCGATGCCATCATCGCGCTTGGCGCAGTGATTCGTGGTAGCACGCCTCACTTCGATTTTGTTGCTGGCGAATGTGCCAAAGGTTTAGGCGTTGTTGGTCTAGACACTGGCTTACCAGTAATTAATGGTGTATTGACTACGGATAGTATTGAACAAGCGATTGAACGCTCAGGTACAAAAGCAGGCAATAAAGGTAGTGAAGCTGCCTTGACTGCTATTGAAATGGTTAACTTGTTAAAGGCTATTTAACGCTATGTCGCAAACACTTCAAGCAACTTATGCAGCAAAACGTAAAGCACGTCGCTTTGCTGTACAAGGAATTTATGAATGGCAAATGAGCCGTAATCCTGTCCATGAGATTGAAGCACGTACACGTGTGGATAATGCCATGCACAAGGTCGACCTCGGCTATTACCACGAGTTATTGACCGAGGTTGTTGCCAATCATGAAGCATTGGATGCGCTTTTAATCCCTGTGCTCGATCGTGAAGTGGACGCTTTAGATGGTGTTGAACTTGCAACACTTCGTCTTGGTGCATATGAACTCAAAGAACATCTTGAGATTCCATATCGCGTCGTGTTAGATGAAGCGATCGAGTTAGCTAAACATTTTGGCGGTGCAGACAGCCACAAATACATCAATGGTGTATTGGATCGTTTAGCGACTACATTGCGTGCAGCAGAAAAACAACAAGCTAATTAATTTTTTAAGTAGTACGTTGTATGGCTGAGTTCTCGATCATTGATACCTATTTTAATCGTCAGAATATTAATTCTGTCGATTTAGGGGTCGGTGATGACTCAGCCTTGCTCACCCCTCCTCCACAGCAACAATTGGTCATCTGTGCCGATACACTGGTTGCTGGGCGTCACTTTCCCCTCGACACAAACTCACATGCCATCGGCTGGAAATCTGTTGCCGTCAATCTCTCTGACATTGCTGCAATGGGTGCCAAACCACACAGTATTTTATTGGCATTGAGCCTACCCCAAATTGATCATGACTGGCTCAAAGGCTTTAGTCAGGGTTTATATAATTGTTGCGATCAATTTGGTGTGAGTTTAATTGGTGGTGATACCACACAAAGTCCTCATCTGACGATTTCAGTCACAGCCCTCGGCTGGGTTGAATCGGGACAAGCCGTCCCGCGTTCAGGTGCCCAAATCGGTGATTATATCTGCGTCAGCGGACAAGTCGGTGATGCTGCATTTGGCTTAAACCATTTAGGTCATCGCTTACAGCACCGTTTAGATTATCCCACACCCCGTTGCTTATTAGGCCAACAGCTCAAAGGCTTAGCCAACAGTATGATTGATGTCTCTGATGGGCTCGCACAAGATTTAGGACATATCCTCGCTGCTTCACACGTCGGTGCAGAAATTGAATTAGATCAACTTCCTATCGATCCCGATGTAAAACAATTACAACAAGAAAAGCAGTGGCAATACGCCCTCGCGGGTGGAGATGACTATGAGTTATGCTTTACAATAAGTCCGCAGAATTATAAAAAACTTCTGCAACTAAAATTAGATGTAAACATTAGTAAAATCGGTCAAATCACCCCTAATTTGGGAATCCGTTATAACAACCACGGTGTTGACCAAGTCATAAAATTTAAGGGATACCAGCATTTTGCATAAGCCAGCCATTAACTTTAAATCCATGTCTTGGTTTAACCGAGTCATCGCCTTTTGTGGCGTGGGATTTGGCTCGGGTCTTGCACCCAAAGCACCGGGTACCTTTGGCTCTGCTTTTGCTTTGTTGTTTATTCCAGGTTGGCTTGCAATCGGCTTTTTCAACTCCATTATAGTCATGATCCTCATGTCGATTATTGGGATCTATATTTGTGGTCAAACCGCCAAAGTCATGGGTGTCCATGACGATGGCCGCATCGTATGGGATGAATTTGCCGGTCAGTCCATTACCTTCCTCCCGATTTTATATCTTGGGCAAATGAGCTGGACTTGGGCATTGATTGGTTTTGCTTTATTCCGTTTATTTGATGTCTGGAAACCGTGGCCTATTCGTGTCATTGACCGTCAAGTCGGTGGTGGCTTTGGCATCATGTTTGACGACATAATTGCGGGTCTTTGGGCCGCGCTTTGCATCTGTATTTATTTTTATATTTTGTCTATGTAATAGAAACACCTAGGATTAAACATGTCTACTAGCGTTATTATTCTTGCTGCAGGTAAAGGGACACGTATGCGTTCTCGTTTACCCAAAGTATTACAACCCCTCGCAGGACAACCTCTACTCGGCCATGTCATCAACACTGCGAAAAAACTAAATGCAGAAGAAATAATTACCATTTATGGGCATGGCGGTGAATTGGTTCAAAACGCGTTTGCACATGAAAATGTCAAATGGGTTGAACAAGCAGAACAATTGGGTACAGGCCATGCAGTCAAAGTGACTCTGCCTGTCCTAGCAAAAACTGGGATTTCTTTGATTCTCTCAGGTGATGTGCCTTGTATCACTGAAGCAACATTACAAAAACTATTAGATGCATCTGCTCAAACAGGTATTGGCTTAGTAACCCTAACGGTTAATGATGCGACAGGTTATGGTCGTATTGTACGTGAAAATGGCAAAATTCAAGCCATTGTTGAACACAAAGATGCCTCTGAAGAACAACGTAAAATCAAAGAATTTAATACCGGTATTTATGCAGTAAGTAATGCCAAATTACATGAATGGTTGCCAAAATTAAGCAACAACAATGCGCAAGGTGAATATTACCTGACCGATATCGTTGCTATGGCAATTGCTGACGGTCTCGAAGTGGCATCTGTTGAGCCAGAACGCGCTTTCGAAGTGGAAGGTGTCAATAACCGCGTACAATTGGCTGCACTTGAACGTGAATTTCAAGCATTCCAAGCTAAACAACTGATGCAACAAGGCGTTCACCTGATTGATCCTGCACGTTTCGACTTACGTGGTACATTGACTGTTGGTCAAGATGTCCGTATCGATATCAACGTGATTATTGAAGGTGATGTTGAACTCGGTGATAACGTAGAAATTGGTGCAGGTTGTATCATTAAAAACACCAAGATTGCGGCAGGTACTAAAGTTCAACCATATAGCGTTTTTGACAGCGCCATTGTTGGTGAAGACGCTCAAATCGGTCCATTTGCACGTTTACGCCCAGGCGCAAAATTGGCCAATGAAGTGCATATTGGTAACTTTGTTGAAGTTAAAAATACCACTGTCGGCTTAGGCTCAAAAGCCAACCACTTTACCTATTTAGGTGATGCAGAAGTCGGTGCAGGTTCAAACATTGGCGCAGGCACCATTACCTGCAACTATGATGGCGCAAACAAATTTAAAACCATTATTGGTGACTCAGCCTTCATCGGCTCAAATAGCTCATTAGTCGCTCCTGTCACTATTGGTCATGGTGCAACAGTGGGTGCTGGCTCAACCATTACACATGACGTGGCAGACAATAGCCTAGCGGTAGAACGTTCGAAGCAATTTGCCAAAGAAAACTATCAACGTCCCCAAAAATTGAAGAAATAAGAGGATTAAATTATGTGCGGTATTGTCGGTGGCGTTGCAGAACGTAGTATTACCAATATTTTAATTGAAGGCTTAAAGCGTCTTGAATATCGTGGCTATGACTCTGCGGGTTTAGCGCTGATTAATAAAGGCCATGTTCTACGTGAACGTCGCGTAGGTAAAGTTGCAAATCTTGAACAAGCCGTTGAAGAAGCAGATATCGCAGGTTCGGTCGGTATTGCACATACGCGCTGGGCAACCCATGGTAAACCGACTGAAAATAATGCCCATCCGCATATTTCAGGCAATGTGGCTGTTGTTCATAACGGCATTATTGAAAACTATCAAGAGCTTAAAGATGATCTTGAAGCGCTTGGTTATGTCTTTACATCACAAACAGATACAGAAGTTGTTGCACATTTAGTCAATGACGCTTTAAAAAGCACCCCGAGTCTTTTAGAAGCAGTTAAAAGTGTCGTGCCTCAACTCAAAGGTGCTTATGCACTGGGTATCGTACATACCGACCATCCTGATGAATTAATCACGGTGCGTGAAGGTTCACCTCTTGTGATTGGTGTCGGTATTGGCGAGAACTTTATTAGCTCGGATCAATTGGCACTTTTACCGATTACCAACCGTTTTATCTACCTTGAAGAAGGTGATATTGCACGTTTGACACGTAATACCATTGAAGTATTCGTCGAGGGTAAATTGGTGAATCGTCCAATCAAAGAGCTTGATGCGACTGTAAGCAATGCTTCAAAAGGTGAATATAAACACTATATGCTCAAAGAAATTTATGAGCAGCCTGAAGCGATTAAACAAACGATTTCACAAGCCTTAAATGGTAATGCGCTTCGTGATGATTTCCTGGCCAATGCAGCACAAGATTTCAGCCAAATTCAACAAGTGCAAATCATCGCTTGTGGTACTAGCTACCATGCCGGCATGATTGCCAAATATTGGTTTGAACAACTGATTGACGTGCCTTGCCAAGTCGAAATTGCCAGTGAATTCCGTTATCGCTCGCCTGTGATTGTGAATAACACACTGTATGTTTGTATTTCTCAATCAGGTGAAACAGCCGATACTTTAGCTGCACTGCGTGATACACAAAAGCGTGCAGCAGCGAAAAGCTTGAATATCACCACCATGACTATTTGCAACGTGGCAACCTCGTCGATGGTCCGTGAAACCAACTACAGTTTGTTGACGCTCGCAGGCCCTGAAATTGGTGTTGCTTCGACCAAAGCATTTACCACACAGCTTGCGGCACTGATGCTATTGGTATTGAAAATTGGTCAAATTAAGCAAAGCATTTCAACTGACCGTGTTTCTGAAATTATTGCAGCGCTTTGGCATACACCAAAAGTGATTTTAGATACTTTACAAAATAATGCTGAGATTCTACGTCTATCAGAATTATTTGTTGAAAAAAATCACTGTCTATTCTTGGGTCGTGGAACTGAGTTCCCTATCGCCCTTGAAGGTGCTTTGAAACTCAAAGAGATTTCATACATCCATGCTGAAGGTTATGCGGCTGGTGAGTTAAAACATGGTCCATTGGCACTGGTTGATAATGATATGCCTGTGGTGATTCTTGCTCCACAAGATGACATGTTGGATAAACTCAAATCGAATATGGAAGAAGTGCAAGCGCGTGGTGGTGAATTGTTTGTTTTTGCAGATGAAAACAGCGGCATCAAAGCGAAAGATCGTCAACACGTGGTTTATGTGCCAAGTGTGAATGAAATCTTGTCACCAATCGTATACAGCGTACCCGTGCAATTACTCTCATACCATGTTGCAGTGCTGCGTGGAACAGATGTCGATCAGCCACGTAACTTGGCAAAATCAGTGACGGTGGAATAATAATTTTTGATCAAGGGCTGGAATTGTGTTCGTATAATTAAGTTTGTACCAAATAATTAAGTTTAGATTTAATTATTTAAGTTTGGATATTAATGAAGTAAACGAATAACCCCCCACCCTGTAGAACCAGTGATTCTTCACCAAGTCTACAGGGTTTTTAATATAATTAAATTCAAATTAGAGTCAAACCAGAAATATAAAATTATTACTAATATATTCAATTAGATAAATATATAAAAATCTCACCCTAGATTCAAAAAGCATTCCTTTTTGACCTCACCTTGAAAAAATTTCATTTTTATTTAAAGTATGCTTCGCCTTTCTGCGCAAGAATTCGCATTTTAAATGCGGAAGAATATTATGCAAACTTAATTTCATCTAGAATTAAAGATAGTAAATATTAATACAAACTTAATTTTAAAAATAAAAAACAATGAATAAGATATATCAACAACTTAAGATAAAAAATAAAACAAACTTAATTAAATTACCATAATTAGACGCAGTATTTGGTCATAAAGCAAAATAAGGGATAAGGAACTATGTGCAAACTCTGAATAAGTCTATTAGCTATTCCTGTTACTAGCAGCCCACCTTATTTAAAATGAGGTATTTCATTCACTGGATATATTAATGTTAATGGATTTGATGTTAATGAGATAAAGCCAAACCGCTGATAAAACTCCATAGCTTTTTGATCCTTAGCATGTATTACAACAAAATTTACGCCAATAATTTGAGCAACTTTTGAAACTTGTTTAAGAGCATGTGCTAAAAGTACTTTTCCAACTCCTTGCCCCTGTGCTGCTTGATCAACGGCAAAGCGACCCACAACCACACAAGGTAAGGGATAACGAGGTAATCGTTTAGTGAGAACAGCATCAACCCCATCAAATCCTATAGAGGTACTTGATAGACAATAAAATCCCCTCACCTGTGCATCATCAATAGCAACATAGGTTTTACTTGTTCCTGATTTCTGATGTTGGGATGCGTATTGTTTTATGAACTTATTTAAATCATCTTGCCCACAATTAAATGATTTTTTCTGATGATGGGCTTGTAAAACCTCAATTTTCATCCAATAAACTCATTAAATTTTTCATCTCTTCATTTGCAGGGCGTGGATTTTCAAGCAAATTCATTAACATATCACGATCAGCATTATTTACTTTTAACTCGTGATTAGATTTAAGTAATTCTTTTGCTCGTTCAAATGAGGATTGGATCATAAAGGAACTCACACTAAGACCCAATAAATTCGCAGCTTGCTCAATTACATTCTTTGCATCTACGGTTGAACGAACATTGATTCGTTCTGTTGCTAAGTTAGCCATATTTTCCACCAATTTGTACATCATAATGATGTACAAATTATAGCAGATTAAGGTAGTACTTTAAGATCCAAATTTACATATTTTGTTCTAAAATATTTGGAATAGAAAATAAGCATTTTACTATGAACCAGAATGAATGGTCGGGTTTGAGTCTGAATATGCAATTGGTTTACATAAGAATATGCAACGATGTTTACTAAGATGTAATTTGAATACTTTTGCCTATCATCAACGTTTTTTTAAACTCATTAATTGAGTATTAAAATACCATATTAATTATTAAGTTGCTGAATTAAATAAATAATTAAATAAAAATTATAAAATTTTGTTTGTATATAAATATATTTAAGTTTGTATGTTTTTGCTAAATACAAAATTAACCCGCTTCAGATATGATTAATTATCCACCAAAACCCACAGGTCTTCTGTATGGCAAAAATTATAAAAAACTATGAAGAACTAGTAACAGAAGGGTATGGCCAGGGCCATGGACGCGATTATAAACCTTGTAAAACTGTTCAAAACTTCAGTTCAATTGGTCGCTCTCACAGAGTACAAGGCCGTGTCAGTAAACGTCTTCATCACTTATTTTCTGATCTAGAGCTATCTACCTTTTTACTGCTTGACTGGAATCAGAACGTTACAGATATTCGCGAGCATTATCCTTTGGATATCTATGATCTTAACTCCATCTGTTCTCGTTTCCGAATGAAAAAAGTGTCGATTGACTATATACCTTTTACCCTATCTTCAGATTTTTTAGTTGATTTTGGTAAGTTTTCTATAGCCCTTGACACTCTTTACAGCAAAGATCTGAATAAAGCTCATGTTATTGAGTCATTAGAAATTAAACGTCGCTACTGGGAAGAAGAGCACAATACGCCGTTCAAGTTGATTACTGAAAAAGACATTCCTGCTACGGTACTAGAGAACATTAAATGGTTGTATGTAGAAAAAAATGACCTTGAAATAACAAATCACATGATCGATCTAGCAGTTTATTTTATGGAAGAAATTAGCCAGTACCCTCAAAGCTCATTAATCCAATTTTGTAAGCATTTTGACCAAACTCAAAAAATGGGTATCGGAGCGACGCTCGCATTGTTTAGAAAATTATTTGCACTGCGAATACTTCAATTTAATCTAGAAATTTCGTACTTGGAGCTTAAACTCTCTGATATTCATGCAAGTAATTTGCTCCAGAATGAGAATACAGTCCATGCAACTAATTAATTCAGTTTACATCTTGAATTCAACACAATACCGAATACTCAAATTCTTACCGCAGTATACGGTATGGATTGCGATTGATAATAAAAATGCTTTTCCTGAACTCATTTTGTCTAAGGAACTTCAAACTCTCTCAGATGATCAAAGCCTGATACCAGCGCAAGATCCTTATGAATACTTAAAACGATTAAACTTGAGTGAAGATTCTATTCAACTCAAAAAAAGAGATGAAAACTTTTTAATTATTCAAGATTTAATTAATGATGAACAAGTTCTTATCAATGCAAAAATCAGGACTGCAAAAATTAAAACTCTACATCTAGAGAAAGAAGTATCAATTAATAAAATTCTACGACTCCTAAGACGCTACTGGCAGCGTGGTCAAACGATAAATGCTTTGGTACCGGACTATGAAAACTCAGGTGGAAAAGGCCAAAAAAGAACGATAGGTGATAAAAAAATTGGCAGACCACGCATCTATGAATCAAATGAAGGTAAGAATGTTACTGAACAGGTTGAATTATATTTTAAGAAAGCCATCGAAGAGTATTTAGTTCCTGTCAAAAAACAATCCATTAACGAAACTTATCTTCGGTTTAAAAATTTATTTTCCAAGCACTTTCATCAAGTGCAAGCTGGAGATATTCCAACGTATGCTCAATTCTACTACTTTTATAATACGCGATATAGAAATAAGAACAATTCCAAGGAAATTCTGAAGAATCAGAAAACCCTGAAAGATCACAAACCTCTGACTTCAACAGCGACCAAGCAAGCAAATGGTCCTGGTGCACGTTATGAGATAGATTCAACAGTCGCTGACATCTATCTAGTATCATCACGAGATCCATCACAGATTATTGGCCGACCTACCGTATATATTGTTATCGATGTATTCAGCAGGATGATTACTGGACTTTATGTCGGTATGGAAAACAGTTCATTTAACACAGCTATACAATGCCTCAGCGTTGCAATCCAAGATAAAGTGACATTCTGTCAGAGTTATGGCTTGCAAATACAACCAGAAGACTGGCCTATTTATGGTTTACCTGGTGCCATACTTGCAGACCGCGGTGAACTAATTGGCTATCAAATTGAACTTCTTGAAAAAAACTTTTCTGTTCGTATTGAAAATGCGCCACCGTATCGAAGCGATGCCAAAGGTATTGTGGAGAGGGCTTTTGGAATCATTCAGTCACGCTTTAAATCCTACGAGAATATTGGTGTTGTTTCTGGATTCAAGGAAAAAAAGAAAGGCGGACATGATTATCGACTAGAAGCTTGTCTAACTCTGGAAGAGTTCAGAAAAATCATCTTAAGCTGCGTCTTGTTACGCAATAATTTTGATATTTTGACGAAATACGATCGTAGTGCCGATATGCCGACTGACCTGCCTTCTACCCCCCTTAAGCTCTGGCAGTGGGGTCTACAGCACCGTACTGGGATGTTGAGACAAGTGGATAACAAATCACTATATGTTGGCTTGCTACCTAGGATCGATGCATCCTTAAGTGATAAAGGACTTAAAGTCAAAGGATTAGTCTATCAATGTTTGGAAATGCATCAACAAGGCTGGTTTATTCGTAACACGACCAAATCCCGCCCGAAAAAGTTGCGGATTGGTTTTGACCCATACTCAGTAAATACCATTTATGTTTTCTTTGATGAAAATAAATTGGAATACTGGGAAGCCCACTTAAGTGATGCCTCACGTCAATATCAGCATCTGACCTGGTGGGAAGCTGAACAAATTCAAAAAGCGATCAAAACTGTTGAAAAACAGCATTCGCAACTAAAGTCTGTAGCCATCAGTGAATTGCAGGATTTTACTGACAAAATCATTCATGCAGCACAGAGTCGGCAGGCTCAAGTAGGAGTACACCAACTTTCTAAAGCACAACGTACTCGGGATATCCGTCAGAATAAACAAGAAGCTATCCAAGTGGAACGTGCGGAACATCTCCAGAACAGACCCAGCAATTCTATCCAGACTATCAATCCCAACCAAGACAATTCTCAAATATCCCAATCTGACAGCAGCAATCTGGATTTAACCAGTCAACCAGACTTAATGAGACAATTATTTGAAGAGGACGATGAAGAATGAATAATAATGAAATAGTAGTTAATACATCGATACAAGACATCTATGGGGATAATCCTCTCATTACTAAATTACCGCCTATCCTTGATACAAAGTCAGTCATTAAACACCTACGGGGAAAACTGAAATTTATTCCAGAACAACGTTTCTTACCCCAACCAGAAAGAATCCATCTGATTGCTCAGCTGCCTCATGATTTTTTTCAACCACTGACCAAACATCTATCACTGGAACAAAAAATTTCTATCATGATCCGGCAAGGTTACGTGAGTAGAAACATCAATAATGGTGATAGACAAAGGCATTTACACGCCGCTTTTCAACAACTTGAACCATCAAATGAAAGTTCTTACCGATATGCACCTCCAGAATCAACTGCGACCAGCATGTCAATTATAGGATGCTCAGGAAGCGGCAAAACAACGACGATGAACAAGATTTTGCGTTATTACCCGCAAGTGATTGAGCATAAAGAGCTAGGATTAAAACAAATTGTTTTCCTTAAAATTGATTGCCCGCATGACAGCTCTTTAAAAAACTTATGTTCAAACTTTTTTAGAGCAGTAGATTTAGCATTAGGAGATACTAACTTTGAGCATCGTTTCACCAGAAGCCGCTTAAATGTGAATGCAATGCTGCAACAGATGAAAATTATCGCAAATAATTATTCTATTGGACTTCTGATCATTGATGAAATCCAGCATTTGAATACAAAAAAATCTGGCGGGGCTGAGATCATTCTTAATTTCTTTGTCACGCTGGTGAATGTGGCATCGATCCCTATCGTGATGATTGGGACACCTAAAGCGAATGAAATCCTGCAAGAAGACTTAAGGTCAGCTAGACGCAGTGCAGGATTAGGCTCTTTAATCTGGGAACCTATGCGAAATGAAGCGCCTATTCCCGATCCTGGCGACCCTGATCAAATGATCATTTCTGAATGGTATGCCTTTACCAACAAGCTGTGGCAATATCAATGGATTCAACAACCAGCTGAACTGACCGATGAATTAAGAAACACTTGGTATTATTATACGCAGGGCATTCCAGATTTAGTGGTTAAGCTGTTCTGTCTGGTACAAATTCACGCCATCACCATCGGCCTGGAAAAAATCACCTCAGAATTATTTAAAAAGGTCTATGAAGAACAATTACAGCCAGTCCACGACATTTTAGATGCACTGCGTTCAGGCAATCCCGCACGTATTGCACGGTATTCTGACCTAACCATCCCTCAAGTTCAAATTGAAGAATATGTTGAAAAACAACGTTTTAAATCTGAATTAAAAATGGAAAAACAGCATAAAGATTTAGGACCGCATTATTCTACCCTCATTGGTATGCTGACAGCCTTTGGTCACCCGGCTGCTACAATAGATCTGCATGTCACTTCTGCATTAAAAAAATATCCAAACGAGAACTTACAGGTACTACTCCAGCATATTCTGGAAGTATTAGACGGCTCTGTAGCAAAAGATAAATTGGACCAGCCTCAGACCACAACTTCGGTAAGAAAACCAAGAACATCACGCAAAGTCATGAAAGCAGAAGAATGGAAGAGCACTGAAGCCAATGACTTACGGAATTTTTTCAGTCAAGCACAAGAAAAGGAAGTAGATGTTTATGAGCTATTAAAATCATCTCACTATTTGTTTGATCCCACCTCTCCTGTGTTGCATTAAACAAAAAATAGAGAGTAAGTGTATTATGATTTCAAATTTTCCAATACCATATCCAGATGAGTTAATTTACAGCGTGATTGCACGTTATGCTATTCACAATGGAATTTTAAGTCCCAAATACCTTACTGAAGAATTATTCAATAATAGAAATTTGACGCCAACTTACGATTTACCATCTCATATAGGAAAATTGGCTAGTTATTTACCCGATTGCTATGATGCACTCTATTTAATCAACCGCCACACCTTATTACCAATTTATCAACCATTTCAACCTGATACAGTGATGCGTTATGCTGTACATGTATTACAGGGTGAACAGTATCAATCATTACATACCAAGTTGGGAAAAAATGCGTCACGAATCAAATCTGTAAATTTTTTTCGGTTCTGCCCTCATTGCTGGCAAGAACAGATGGAGCAATATGGTGAAGTTTACTGGAAACGCAGCTGGCAGATTACAGGATATGAATATTGCATAAAGCATGAATCTGCCCTTTTTGTCAGCTCTGTTCCTTGCAATGGGCTAGACCGAAGATTTTATAATGCTCATTTAAATGTCCTTATTGACTCCTCACAACTTTTTATTAATTCACAAGACTTAAAGCGTCATCTAGAGTTAGCAAAAATAATCGAGGATCTACTTATTCAATCTAGCCATATTGCAGTACAAGATGTTTCGATTTTATCAAATGCCTACTTCAATCTATTGAAAGACAGAGGCTTACTGTCAGGTCAAAAAAATATCAACTACGAAAAAATTCGTCACCTTGTCTTAGATTACTGGGGCGAAAGCTTTCTTAAATACTATCATTTAGATGATCTTCTTTCTGAGAACTGCTGGCTCAAAAATATGTGCAGGAAACATCGTAAAGCATTTTCTTATCTTGAGCATTGCATTGTATTAAAATCGCTGGTTCCAGAGCAAAAACCAATTGAAACATATAAGCAATATGTTAGCTTAGCATCTATAGAAAAAACAAACTTAGATCAGCAGCACGAAGCTCCCCCTGTATGGGTTAATAATAAAATAGATATGATATTATCTGAAGATCAAAAACAATGGACAAAATTAATTCAGAAAAATTCTGTTAAGCAGGCACGTCAATGTGATCCTGCACTTTACGCTCGGTTATATCGTAATCATAAGAACTGGCTATTACTGACAAATAAATCTGCTGTGGTATTACCTTCAGCCATTCCCAAGCCACGTGTAGATTGGAAAAAGCGAGATCAACAATTGATTAAACAACTCATCAAAATCCGGGATCAATTATTAGAAGATCTCGACTCTCCACAATGGACAAAAAAGTTTTTTATTAAGCAACTTGGCTCGGTAAGTATGATTGAAAAAAACTGGAGGTTTTTACCACTCACCACCGCCTTTCTAGAGCGTTACGCTGAGTCTGCAGATTGTTATCAAATACGCCGTCTTACACGAACATTTATTCGCCAATACACTGAAAATCAGTTCTATCCACCGAGTGTTTTTCTTCGACTATCCGGATTAAGCCCTGAACGATTAACGCCAGAAGCTCGTAGATTTTTTAATAGTATTTGGGGGTGAAATTAAAAATGAGTGATTGTCTGATCGAATATTTACCGAAAGATATGATTTATTATACTGCGAAAAAAATTAGTCGACATGGTCAAACTCGGTTTGATATTGATACTTGTTTATTTAACCCTCTTATTAAACGGTATATTCATCTTAAATTGCCAATTGAAAGTATTCTTCTTTATTACCATAAAACTCCAATTGCCAATCCTGATCCACAGAAATTATTTAACCACACCCTGAAATCAGTGGATTTTTCAGCGCTCAACGTTTTAGATTTATCCAAGAACAATTATCAAAAAACGCATAACGGTCAGTTATACTTTGAGTTTAATTATGATTCACCCATATTAAAGAAAAATATGACAATTCTTTTACCTAAGCTTATTCTTGCTCGGGATCTATTTTTTTCACACCCCTATCTTTTACGTGCAGCACTTTTTGCAGAAAATTATTCAACAGATATTTTAGTGGATATGAATGATGAAAATGCTATACATATTAATATTGCGCAAAACAAAAAAATTATGAGAGCTGATATCTCTGATCCTCATTTTTTAAAGAAGCTAGCTTTAATTTTATTACAGCCGGACTTAAATAAGGCCTTCCTTAGTATTTATCAAAAAACAATTGTTGATCAAAAAGGTGTTAAAAGCTTTAATTTTGATATGGAAGCTCCTAATATCAAAAATATTAACCTAACAGTAGAGGGTATTTTTAATAAAAAAACAGGTATTTACAGAATTGAGCGCATCACGTCTTTCAAAAATCTTGATACAGCTATCAACCGCCCTATTCAATTTCATTTCACTTCAAAAAAGATTATACAACAAATAAAAAATGCTCAAGGACAAAATCCCAAGCAGTCAACACCAACATGTCCACCTAGAGAAAAATTAAATCAAAAAGCTGATGCAGATATCGATAAACTAATAGCCAAACTAAGAAACCTCCCAGGAAAAATTTATACGATAGAAGAATTAAAAATTTCTTTAGAGACGCCCCCTTCCGAAACTACCATACGGCAAAGACGAAAGCAGATGGATAAAGACCAAAATCAAGAAGAAGGATTTGCTGGCGGAGAAGGAGATATAGAGGGTACTCTGCCTGGAGTTACAACAGAATCAGATATTCAACTAGAGCGAGTCACTCATAAAGACTTGATTAAGGTATTGGACAAAATTGAACAAAAAGGATATGAAATCAAAGAAATTAAGAATTCACCGTTTAAAAAATATAAACGTTTCCGAGGCCACAAGTTTTCTAACGCCAATCAACTACGATACTTTTATGTCTATAGAATTATAAACACAAAAAATGATGAACAATTCTATCTATGTGAAATTGATACATCAGATGGAAAAAAGAACATCTCTACACTATTACTCCGATATGAAGAAAAAACTCAATTATTAATTGAGATAGATTTCGAAAAATTAAACAATTCAATACTTTCTCAATCACTCAGTTGGCCTAAAAAGTTTATATCTGAAGTAAGAGGTATTACCGCCTTTACTACAATTAATCATCCTTCAAAAAAGGAACAACTAGACGATGTAAATTATTATGTTGACTGGGCTCAACGAATCTTAGCAAAGGTAAAATCAATATAAAGGTTAAACAGTATCTTGGCATATAGGAGCGATTTTCCTTCTATAATCATACCTTCCTTACTTCGCAGGAATTATTTCGAGAATTTAGATGACACAACTTACTTGTTTTAAAGCCTATGACATTCGCGGCAAACTCGGTACAGAACTCAATGAAGAGATTGCTTATAAAATCGGTCGCGCTTATGGGCAAATTTATCAACCTAAAAAAATTGTGGTTGGCTGCGACATCCGCCTAAGCAGTGAAGCTTTAAAGCAAGCCACCATCAAAGGTCTGAATGATGCGGGTGTTGATGTTTTAGATTTAGGTATGACTGGGACTGAAGAAGTCTATTTCGGCGCTTTTCATCTTGATGTACAAGGTGGCATCGAAATTACCGCAAGTCATAATCCAATGGACTATAACGGCATGAAATTGGTCCGCGAAAATGCACGCCCCATTGGAGCAGATTCAGGTCTAAAAGAAATTCGCTTACTGGCTGAATCAGGCAACTTTAATGCAATTACAGCCAAAGGCTTAACTGAAAAGTACAATATTCTGCCTGAATATATTGATCATTTAATGTCTTATATTAATCCTGCTAAAATTCGCCCACTCAAATTAGTCATGAATGCGGGCAACGGCGCTGCTGGTCATGTGGTTGATGCCATTGAAGCAAAGTTCAAACAACTTAACCTTCCAGTAGAATTGATTAAAATTCATAATGATGCTGATGGTACTTTCCCGAATGGTATTCCCAACCCTATTCTTGTTGAAAACCGTGACAGCACCCGTAATGCGGTGATTGAACATCATGCAGATATGGGTATCGCTTGGGATGGCGACTTTGACCGCTGCTTCTTATTTGATGAGAAAGGCCAATTCATTGAAGGCTATTATATTGTCGGTCTATTGGCACAAGCATTCTTACTGAAACAATCTGGTGAGAAAATTGTGCATGACCCTCGTCTGGTTTGGAATACCTTTGATGTCATTGAACAGTACCAAGGTGAAGCGATTCAGTCTAAATCAGGGCATTCATACATTAAAGAAAAAATGCGTGAGCACAATGCAGTGTATGGCGGTGAAATGTCAGCACATCATTACTTCCGTGATTTCTCTTATTGTGATAGCGGTATGATTCCTTGGTTATTGGCAATTTCTGTACTCTCAGAAACCCAGCAAACATTGTCTTCACTGGTTGAAGAAATGATTGAAGAGTTCCCTTGTTCGGGTGAAATCAATTTTAAAGTTGCGGATACTCAAGCCACTATTCAAAAGATTTTTGATCACTTTGCCGATCAAAATCCTGCGATTGATGAAACGGATGGTGTCAGTCTAAATTTTGGTGCATGGCGCTTCAATGTTCGAGCATCAAATACAGAGCCATTATTGCGCTTAAATATTGAGAGTCGAAAAGATCAAAATCCAAAACCAATGCAAGATTATGTCGATGAATTAACACAGTTGATTCAAGGGTAAATTTTTCTGCATGCTAATAAAAAACCATTCAACTTATTCAATAAGTTGAATGGTTTATTTTTAGCTTAACTCAAAAGAAATTCTATCCAAGCTGACGACTGATTAAAATAGTGAACGATCCAATGGAATTTCGACCCCGATAGACACTCCCGCATCTTGACCATAGACATCAGAATCACTCACCCATCCATTCAGCTTCAATGGCGCATTTGATTTTAAATAATGTGTCCAAGTAAGATCTAAAGCTTTAATTTCATCTTTTTGCGCAAATGCATGATTATTTATTGAATTTGACTGATTCACTTTGGCCATCATTACTCGACCATTTAAGCGATTCATAACATCAAAGCGAATATCTCCACCAAGACTTACTATTTGACCATCCCCGCCCATGGCATGCCCTAACGGGAAGCCGTGTTGATAATAGCCATCTTGATAAATATAGTGATTATAGGAAATACCTTGTACGTCGCCATTGGTTCGAGTATCAGCCCATTCCGCATACACCTGGAAAGGTAAATTATTCAATTGTGAAGAATAATCTACCCCTGCTAAATACATTTTTTTTGAAGGAAGAAGCCCAGCTTCATCTTCACCTACATATTGCCCATAAAGGCTAATCGGGACACCACTCCAGTGGTTTAAATTAAGGCGTGCATCAAAACCCGCAATTTGATTAGACTTATCTAGATCGCCATCATAAAAGTTGTCATTACCTTTAATTGCATTCCATAATGAGTCAAAACTTTCTGAGCGCCCCTCACCTCCCCATTGAAGAATTCGAGAAGCGCCTAGCTCCAAGTAAGGCAATGGCTGTGAAGTTAGACGCAGCCCTAATAGTTTGGCATCTGGAATCGCACTGTAGTCATCTAATTGACCTGCAAAAGCTTGATATTGCCAAGGTCCAATCCAAGACAACCACTTTGTTTCAAAGGCCTGTTGTTCCGCTCTTTGCATAGTAAAACCATAAACAGGGCGACTCGCATCACCACGGATTAGGCTTCCTTCATGTCCAGGTCCCCAATAGGTTGGGATTTGTCCCGCAATCAACCATTGATTCCACAATTTTCCTGCAATATAAGAACCTTCTAAATTGACATCATGTCCATGGTCAATGATTGGATCTTTTTCAGTATTGACTCGCAGTCTTGCATCCCACTGCGTTCCACCTGCATTCAATTCAAGGGCCGCTTGATATTGCGATTTTTGCTCATCTGCAAATTTTTGCGGGATGTTCTGTGGATCTGTTTCAGCAAATAAAGCGAGCTTAATAGAGGTATTTTCTGCTTCTAAATTTGCCATAACCGAATTGACAACTTTCTGCTGAGCATTATTTTCAATTTTGGCAGTAGATAATGCACGCTGAATTTCTTCACCACTCAATGGCCAAGTCGAAGTGCTGATTTGAATCACACCTTGTTGGTTCAGCCAATTTAGATCTGTACGTAGACCATCATTATTCAAAATGATCCCTTGAGCGTAAACCGGCAGAGCTAGAGAAGAAAAAATGGCAAATGATAAAACCCTAAGAGATTGATATTTCATATATTATTTCAGTCAATTTATCTTTCACATATGATAACGATTTTTTTCAAACAAAAGATAAGATCTATCATCATTTTTGCACAATCAATACACGACTCACGACTTAAGTTAAGTAGTGAGAAGTATGGCAAATACAAAATTTGCCATACTGTATTTAATGAATTTACACACTAAATTTAAATCTTAGTTGTATCCATTTGGATTTTGCTTTTGCCAGTTCCAGCTATCCTTCAACATATCTTCTAAACCATATTGAGGCTGCCAATCTAACTCTGCGACAGCACGGGCATTATCAGCAAATGAAGTTGCAACATCACCTTCTCGACGAGGTACATATTCAAAAGGTATCTCAACACCATTCACTTTTTCAAAAGTATCCCGAATTTGTTTTACTGAAATCCCATTGCCTGTACCAATATTCCAAGCGCGGCATCCTTGCGTTTTTAAACGATGATTCAATGCGCATAAATGTGCATTGGCCAAATCAACCACGTGAATATAATCACGCACACCTGTACCATCTACCGTGTCATAATCATTGCCAAAAATTGACAACTTATCACGACGGCCGACTGCCACCTGTGTGACATAAGGCATCAAATTATTGGGTATCCCTTGTGGGTCTTCACCAATTTGACCACTTTGATGTGCCCCTACTGGGTTAAAATAACGCAGCAAAGCGATTGACCAACGCTCATCTGCAGCTGCTAATTTTTCTAGTAATTGCTCAACAATCAGTTTGGTATAGCCATAGTTATTGCTTGGCATACCTGTAGGCATGGTTTCATTCAAGGGTGAAATATTGGCTTCATCATAAACTGTTGCCGATGAACTAAAGACCAACTTAAAGACTTGAGCACGCTCCATCGCTTTAACTAAGCTAATAGAACCTGAGATATTATTTTCAAAATATTTAAGAGGCTCTTTTTGGCTTTCACCCACAGCTTTTAAACCTGCAAAGTGAATCACAGCATCAATAGAATGATGCTGAAAAATTTGATCTAAAATTTGCTGATCGAGAATATCACCTTCAACAAAATCTAATTTTTTAGCTGCCAACGCTTGAACACGTGCTAAAGATTCGACAGAACTGTTGGACAAATTATCCAGTACAACAACGTCATGCCCTGCGCTCAAAAGTTGAATACAAGTATGTGAACCAATATAACCTGCACCACCTGTTACTAAAATTTTAGCCATTGGTTTTTCCTAATAATATTTGTAGTAAGCCTTGCGTTGAACCATCTAAATCCGCAATATCCTTTCGATCACCATTTAATATTGGAAGTAGCTGATTGGCAATTTCTTTGCCTTTTTCTACACCCCATTGATCAAACGGGTTAATATTCCAAAGCACCGACTGTACAAAAACTTTATGTTCATACATTGCGATCAACATGCCCAAACTATATGGATGTAGCTCTTGCAATAAAATGGTTGAACTTGGTTGATTGCCTTCATATTGTTTATATTCCGGCAAATCTTGTACTTCATGTTGATTTAAAGCTTGATTACCAAATGCCAGTAAGCGCGACTGAGCCAAACAATTGGATAAGGCCAAATGATGCTGTTCTACCAGCGCCTCTGCATTATCGACATAGGTAAATTGTTGGGCCTGATAGCGCTGCACTGGCGCAATAAAATCACAGCTCACTGCTTGGCTGCCTTGATGCAGCAATTGGTAAAAAGCATGCTGCGCATTTGGTCCCACTTCCCCCCATATAATCGGACACGTATCTAAATCTACTTTCTTGCCGTCTCTTTGAATCGACTTACCATTCGACTCCATTTCCAACTGCTGTAAATAAGAAGCGAAATATTTCAAACGTCCGTCATAAGGCAATACTGCATGGGTTTGAATATCAAGAAAATTATTATTCCAAGCCCCCAATAAACCCATCAATACAGGAATATTGTGTTCGAAAGGTGCAGTCTGAAAATGCTGGTCTACCGCATATGCGCCAGCTAACAGTTGTTTAAAGCCATCAACACCAATTGTCAGTGCAATCGGTAAACCAATACATGACCAAAGTGAATAACGACCGCCTACCCAATCCCAGAGCAAAAATTGGTTTTCGGCTGCAATACCCCATTCTGTCATTTTATCTGCTTTGGTAGATACGCCAATAAAATGATGCTTTAAAATTTGTGATTCTTGTCCAAGTGCTTTTTCGAGCCATAAACGCACTGTTTGCGCATTGGATAAGGTATCAATGGTCCCGAACGATTTTGAAGAAATAATAAATAGCGTGGTTTCGGGGCGAAGTTGATGCAATAAATCTGAAAGCTGACTACCATCAATGGTCGAAACAAAATGTACATCGAGTGGCTTATGTGTGGATTTTTTGAAATCAGATAAGGCATGACTGACCATCAGTGGTCCTAAGTCTGACCCTCCGACCCCAATATTCACCACGTCTTGAATGACTTCACCCGTTGCACCGCGGCATTGGCCGGCATGAATTTTTTCTACCAAAGCATACATACGCTCAAGTTGTGTATGCACTTGTTCTGCTAATTCAGGATGAGACTGATCATCTTTAGGTAACCGTAGCGCCCAATGCATGGCTGCACGCTGTTCGGTATAGTTAATTTCTTCAGTAGAAAATAAACGCTTTATCCACGACGTTAAATCTTGTATCTGTGCCCACTGGACTAGATTTTTGACAACGGGCTGATTGACTCTATGTTTACTAAAATCAAAAACCACCGGCTCTAAAGGCACAGAGAATTTTTCGAATCGCTGAGGGTCTTCAGCAAAGAGTTCTGTTAAATGCTTATTTTCAAATTCAGTTTTCAAACTATGAAGACTGCCTAAAACTGAATCTAAATGTTCGACCATATAGGGTTGAGTTTTAACAGCCATTAACGTCCTACCCCCATATATGCAAAACCTTGAGACTTCACATATGCTGGATCATAAATATTGCGCCCATCCAAAATAAGCGGATGCTGCATGGTTTTAAGCAATTCGGTATAATTTGGACTCCAATATTGTTTCCATGCAGTCAATAAACACAAAGCATGTGCATCTTGCACTGCCTCATATTGTTCTGTGCAATATATAAGATCAGGTCGCTCACCATATATTTTTTTAATTTCTTCCAAGGCTTGAGGGTCGTGTAATTTAACTTTTACACCTTGAGCCCATAGTGCTGCCAACATGGCATGAATAGGAGATTGTCGCGTACTGGAGGTTTTTTCTTTAAATGCAGCGCCCCATATTGCAACAGTTTTCCCTTTTAAATCACCATGATAATAATTCCATAATTTGCGGAATAAAACTTCTTTTTGCTGCTCATTAATTTCCCACACTTGAGCTAGTAATTGGCTATTTGCACCAACACCTGACACCGTATGCGTTAGGGTCTGAATATCATGTGAAAAGTTTTCTCCACCAAAGCCTGCACCCGGATAGAGATAAGATCCTCCAATACGATTATCCGCAGCCATCCCCTGACGAACTGACTCAATATCAATACCTAATTTCTCAGCAACCATTGCCAAGTCATTGATATAACTAATTCGTGTCGCCAACATGCCAGAGATACTCAACTTGGTAAATTCAGCATCTAAAATGGGCATAAAAAGATACTGCTGCTGACGTGGGAATAAAGGGCGTAAGAGTTCCTTAATTTTAATTTGAGCAATATCCGATGCAGTTCCAACAATCAACTGCTTGGCTTGGGCAAAGCTTTGTAAAGCGTTTCCTTCCTGAATCATGTCGGGTAAATAGACCCACTCATCTTCATGCAAAATTTTTGCAAATTTTTCTGTCCCATGTAGTCCTAAAGTAGACGCATTGATCATCAGTTTAGGGTGAATAATGGGACGTTGTTTGATGTTTTGAAGAATTTCAATACATTGCTTTTCTTCGGCAGGGTTAAAACTGAAGAAATAAGCATCTACATCTAGTGGAATATCATTAAAATTGCAGTATTTTAAAAAATTACTTTTTTGTTTGTTGAGTAGATTTTTTACAGCTTCATCTTGCATATACATTTGTTCGCTTTCATACGTTTTCAGTGGTTCATACCAAAAAACGTGATGACCGCATTCTGCTAGCAAAGCAGCAAATACACCTGAAAAAAGTGTTTGTCCAAATACTGCAACCTTCATATCAGTCTCTTTTTATAGTTTTAGTTCTTTGATCAGCGCTTTAAATTCCTCACCTAACTTTGGATGGTCTACCCCATAATGCAGCACTGCTTTTAAATATCCTAACTTGCTACCACAGTCAAAAGTTTGACCTTTCATACGATAGGCTTCAACTGTATCGGTTTGTTGTAGAATGGCAATCGCATCGGTCAGTTGGATTTCATTGCCCGCACCTTTAGGTGTTTGCTCTAAAAGTTGCATAATTTTAGCAGGCAAAATATAACGACCCACCACAGATAAATTTGATGGTGCTGAACCGACTGCTGGTTTTTCCACAATGCCTTGCATGACGATGCTATGCCCTTCTTCAGGTGTAGAAGCAACATCTACAATGCCATATTGATCCACCAAATGATCTGGTACAGCTTCGACCATAATCTGTGATGCATTGGTTTCATCAAAACGTTGAATCATGAGACTTAGATCATTAGTTTCAGATGAATCTTTTACAAGAACATCTGGTAATAGCACAGCAAAATCATCATTCCCCACAACAGCTTTTGCACACAATACAGCATGGCCTAAACCAAGTGGCTGTGGTTGACGCACACTGATTACACTCACATGTGGCGGTAAAATTTCTGTGATTTCTTTGAGTAAATCAAATTTCTTTTTATGTTCTAGAGTGGTTTCCAGCTCAAAATTTCGATCAAAGTAATTTTCAATCGAAGTTTTTGAAGAATGGGTAACAAGAATAATCTGTTCAATGCCAGCAGCAACTGCTTCTTTAACTACATATTCAATCGCAGGTCGGTCAACCACAGTGACCATTTCTTTGGGAATAGATTTACTCGCAGGTAAAAAACGTGTACCTAAACCGGCAACAGGGAGAATGGCTTTTTTGATCATTACAAATAGTTCGCTAATAAAAATTTATGACTTAATTTTATCTTTAATTTTTTCAGGATCATTTCCTTGAAATAAAGAAGGACCAACATGACCCGGTGCATTAATACCTTCGCGTTTGGTCATCACACCGACTGTTTTGAACATGATTTTAAAGTCAACCAAAGTATTATGGTTATCTACATACCAAACGTCGCATTTAAAGCGTTCTTCATAATCAAGTTCATTTCGTCCACTTACCTGTGCTAGGCCAGTCATACCGGGTTTAACTTCCAAACGACGAGCTTGTTCTGGCGAGTATAATGCTACAAAGTCTTTAAGCATAGGACGTGGTCCCACAATACTCATATCCCCTTTTAAGACATTTATGAGTTGTGGCATTTCATCTAAACTTGTAGAACGCAATTTTTGTCCAAACGGTGTTATACGCTGTTCATCTGGTAATGGATTGCCTTCTTTATCCACTGCATCTTTCATCGACCGGAACTTAATCATTTTAAAGAGTTTACCATCTTTACCAGGACGTTCTTGCAGAAAAAAGATTGGAGAGCCTAAATTTTTACTGACTTTATAAGCAACTATCAGAAATATTGGTGACAGCACAATTAAAGCTATTAAAGAAATGACTATGTCTACTAAACGCTTCATATTTTCATTCACTCTTTCTGAATCTTTCCTAGGAAAACATATAAATAAAAAAAGTCATATTAAATCATAAATTATTCACTTCTTCTTAGTAAGAAGAGAAGCCAACTCTATCGTGGATACATGATATTATAACGTATTGTATTACATCTATATTTCAAATTTTGTAACTTTAATTAACTTAAAAAACAAACTTTATAATAAAATTTATTCCAAAAGATCCACTATTTTTTGTTTCTCATACAATATACAAAAGGTAATAATTCAAGCTATTACTTCCTTAATTTATAAAAATCATTCATTGGCATTTGGCTTTAACAACTCTTTCCATGAATGTATAATCTGTTCAGGATAATATTTACATATTAACTCTGAGTTTTTCTCTGATAAAATTTTCCGCAAATTTTCATTTAAACAATAAACGGCTAATAATTTACCAAACGCCTCGGGTGTATAGTCCGATACAATTTGTGTATTTCCTTCACCTAAAATTTCACTGGCCCCTGTTGGGAAGTTGCTCACAAGAACAGGTAAAGAATTATTCATAGCTTCCAATAGAACCATAGGAAAAGCTTCAAATCTACTTGTCATGCACATAAGTGCTGAATCTTGATAAAATTTTGATATATTCTTAGTAAATGGATGAATTTTTATGAACTCATTCATATTTAATGATTTAATTTTTTCTTCTAGCTCTTTCTGTTCCGAGCCCTCGCCTACGATATCTAGAACCCATCCATTCTCATAAATTTTAGATAAATGGAATGCTTCAATAAGAAAAGCAAAATTTTTCTGAAACTCCAATCGCCCTATTGATAAAATCTTTTTTGATTCACTGTTATATTTACTATCTAGAGGATGAATAAAATTAGGAATTACTAGTGTACGGATGCCATCATTTAAGAACTTTCTCTTATCCGTCTCTGTTAAACAGACTAAGGTAACCATATCTTGACTATAAAATTTTTTTCTAATGAGATTCCTAAACCCTTTATGATAGTTATATTCGATGTGCTCACAGACTATAGGGGTATAATTTAATATTTTTGAAAGTTTAATATTTACTAAATTTAAATCAAAAGAAAAACTTACAACCGTATCGTTTCTTTTGAGAATCGATTTCAGCTTACGGAAATAGTTTAATCTATGGATGATTTTAGCTAACTTATTATGGGTTGGAAATTCGCCAACTTCTAATGATTGTATATTTAAGTTTTCACATCCAGAAAAAGCACATTGCTCACTTCCTGGAACGAGAATAATGACATCTTCAAGAGCTTGTGCAAGTTGAACAATAACGCGCTCTGTACCAGCCATACGGTTAATGCCATTCGTTACAAAATAAATAGTCATTAGAAATGATCCATATTGTTACTAATTACTTGAGATGATTCATATGCTTGAACCGATTCAAAAGCTCGCTTTTGAATTGCATCTAAATCAAATTTTTTTAAATTTATCTCTTCAAATAATTCTAGAATTGAATCGGGAGATTTTGCTTCAACAATAAAACCATTTGAGTTGTGTTTTATAAAATCGGTTGGCCCTGGAATATTACAACACACTGGAATCACACCATGAGCGGCTGCTTCTAAATAAACTTGTCCAAAACCTTCATGGTGAGAAGGTACACAAAGTAAATCAGCATTTAAATAATAAGAACGCAAGTCAGATTGAAAGCCTTCAAATTTTACTTTTGATAAATCTAATTCTGTTTCCAACTCATTAGCTGTGCCACCCAAAACAGTTAATTCACAGTTCAGATTTGTATGATTTATTGCTTCAATTAAATCATAAATACCTTTTCGGTGCTCTAGACGCCCAACATATAATATTTTTAATATTGAGTTATCAGAGTTTGCTTTCAATAGCGCACGGGCAGATTGTAAGTCGGTATAACTTGAATAAGGGATTTTCACACCTACCAATGTACCAGGAATTAAAGCAGTAATTTCCTTTTTTTTATAATTTAAAGGCTCAAGTAATTGCTTCATAGATTGAGTAATTGTAATAGACCGGTGAGAAAAATTAATATTAACAATCTCACATAATTTTAATATATATTGCATTATTGAGCTATAACCCAAATAGGGCACGCCATGATTCACATATACCAACTGAGCCGAACTAAACAAACTAAGAATAAAAATATTTAAAGTTGAATCTACTGTAGTATGAAAATATACTTTATTTATTTTGTACTTATGCACCATTTTCAAAATAAGAAAAAGCCTACCAATATGCTTAAAAATATTTTTATATTTACTATTCCAAGAAACAAATTTAGCTTCGTCAAGCTCGGAAGTATTTTCTAGTACATTAGGAGTAGATATCCAAACTTTATTTCCTTGCTGTATTTGATAATTAGCAATAGGTAAAATAAAGATTTTAGACCACTTATATTCTGGAGCTATATGTAAAATATTCATCACTTCAAATAACCTATAAATGCGCCAACAGAAGAAAATATTTTATAACTATAAAATGCAAGTAAAGGGATAGTTGATAGAATAGCTACTTTTTTTATCCTAAATGTTAAAAATAAATATATCAGCAGTAAGTATTGAAATGGAATACCAAGTCGAACAAGAATTTCTAGCTCAGGAGTAATAAAATATGGCAAAAAGCCTAAAGCACCATAGATACGTAAAGAATTTAATTTCTCATCATTTAATCTTGGACAAAGTATTAAAGTTAAATAGCATATAAAGGAAATTACACTTGTTGCAATTGAAACACCTTCTAACTCATCATTAGTTAAATATCCAGTCAATCGCACATAAACAAAGTCAGGCAAAATACTAAATATTAAACTAAATTTAAAAGAAAGAAGAATTATAATAAAGCTTAAATGTATTAATTTATAACTTGGAGTCTGGAATAATTTATCTTTTATACGAATATATAAAAGAGAAAATATAGCAAATATACTCGAATAATGAGTTAAAATACCTAAACCCCCTAACAAATAAGTTTTGAAAATTGACTTATTAGAATAAAACAAAGAAAATATATAAACAAATATAGCATTAGCCAAACCAAAACGTATTTGGATTAAACAATGCATAGTACCATATACCAACAACCATGCAAAAAGTAAAATATTTGATTTTATAATAGATTTTTTAGTAATATTATAAAAACCAAAAAATAAAAATACTTGTAGAAGAAAAATATAATTAAAATAAAATATTAAAATTGGTTCAATATTTAAGATATTTGAAAAGGATTTAGCTACAAAACCCAATATATACATTGTAGGCTCTACAGTAGATTCTGAACTATCTCCATAATAGAACAATGAAATATAAGGCGCCAAGTCAGGATTATCAATTAAGTATAAAGATACCCAAGTAAGAGCTATAGCACTGAAAAAAGCTTCTAAAGGAAGTATGAGATTTTTTTTCTTAAGAACCATAAAATCAATACCTATTAAAATTTAGTATTTAGAAAACATTCTAATAAATACTAGCTTATTTACCCATACCTCTTAGAACATATAATAAATTAACCCATTTGGTTAAAACATCTATTAATTTTCAATACATTTATCACCACCTATTTCTACTAAGGACAACCCATCTACTAAGGACAATCTATGAAAAATATTTTCAACTAATTTCCTAAAATACTCATCACTCCATAATTCAGGATTGTTTATATATAGCTTTCCTTCATATGTATATCTTTTATATGCTATAATATATTTTTCTATATTCTCTTTATCTTGTTTATTCTCTTTTTTATTCAATTTTCTCCTTAAATCTAAAAACGAGTTTATTTTTATAACATTAGGAAAATTCATATAAAAAACTTTACCAAATAAATAAACAGGCTTACCTAAGATTAGTGCTTCATAACCTACTGTACTATTAATAGTTATTACACCTAAAGATTTAGGTATTAATTTCTTTACATTGTAGGAAAAGTTTATTAGACGTACGCCTGGTAAAGCTGAAATTTTTTTATAAAAATCTTCTGATTGTACGCCTCTAGCGCTAATATGGTCCTTTACATATAGATATGTTCCTACTGGCAAATTATTATGTATATTAATAATATTATTCAACTCAAGTGTGTAATCCATTGCTAGAACAGAAGTTGAGGATTCTGGATGGTAATGTGGTGGATAAATATAAAATCTTTCATTTTTCTCTAAAAGTTCATCTACCTTCTTAGAATCTAAATAGTATTTAGAAGATTTTTTTTCATTCTTTCTTTTCCGCAAGTCTTGTTTAATTGCGGCTATAATTAACTTCTTGATACTACCTTTTTGATAATCATATGTAGAATCCAAGCTAAATATTAAATTCAAATATACAAACAATTTCTTAATTTTTTTAATTGAAAAAAAATCTGAAATTTTCTTCTGCTTATTAATACTACTTTGCTTCATATAATCGGGTTGTATATTAATAAGACTATTAGAGTATTCTTTGTACCAGTTAGTTTCTTCAAGGGTAACAGGAGATAACAACATATGATCTATACATTTTAGTTCATCTTCTATAATAGATGTCTGAATTTCATATCGATTCGGTAAGCGTGACCCCATTAATCCGATGTAGTATCTATTTAATTTTTTTGAAACTTTATATGCTGAATATGCAAATGAATTAGAGACATTTTCATATAAAATACAATCAATTTCTTTATTAAGAATTAAATTAGAAAAAAAAGAATCAAGCCCTTTTATAATTGTTTCCCAATATTCATTCGATTGATCTAAATTATAATGATGATTAAAAAATCTATCAAATTCAGGATATAAGATATCTCCCCAAGTTTCATCATTTAAATAATTTATTGTAAAATTTTGTTCCTTACTCATGTATTCATCGAAAAAGAATGCTTGCTTAGATTCATCTATCCATGGTAAAGGTTCAGTTTTTTTTGTTTTAACTGAATTAATAGCATAAAATACTTTATGTCCTTCTTCTTCTATTTTCTTTGCAATTTCAGCAAAGAAATATTTATACCTAGGCGCATCATTAATTAATAACAAAAAATTCATAGACTAGTTAAACTCACACTTTAAATATGTTAAATATGATTTCACTACCACTAAAATTAAATAGAAGAATAGCACTAACAAAGGAACTATATAACCACTGAATAATGGAGTTAAAATAAATAAAAAGGTTAAAAATAAAATAAAAGTTACAATATGAGTATAATATATAGACTTATCTACACCTTGTGAATATAAAATATAATGTGGAATCATACCTATACAATTTAAAAAAACACCTACTAACATTATTACAAATATATTTATATCATTTAAATATTGATTTAGCTTCATAATATTTAAAAAAATTAAAGTTGCAAAATACATTAAAAAACATGATATAGCAGAAATTCCCGATACACTAATAAGCATTCTTTTTATTTCTTTATTATAAAGTAATTTATTTTTATTCTTAAAAAGTCTAATTAATTTAGGATATGTATAGCTTAAGACTAAAGCATCAACTATAGTGAAAACTACAGTTGAAAATGAAGAAAAAAAACTATAAGAGGCCAAAAACTCCTGACTAAAATATTTTTGCAACCATATTTTATCAAAGGTACTAACTCCTCTAATAGCAAGAGTTCCTATAAGAAAAGGAATACAAATTATAATTCCTTTTTTTATCCAATAAAAATCTACCTTACTCTTTTCGAATGGAACATCAATTATCTTTGCAATAATGTACCCCCCCATTATTAAGCAAGTAAAATCTGCAACAGCCCATGCATATAAAATATTTTCAATATTTTTATTAACAATATTTAAATACATAAGCAATACAATAATAGGCGCCCACGCAGCAGACCTAACAAATGTTAAAAATGAACTCAGCAGTACACTTTGCTTCATTATTAATAGTCTGCATATCTCTTGATTGATGTGTTCAGCAAATAAAATAAAAATAAAAATAAAAATAAATTTTAATTCTAAAATTTTGAAATAAATAATCAAATACAATAAAGGAATAGCTAATAAATACATTACTGAAAACAAATAACTAGTATTCTTTATATATTTAAACCATTCTTTAGGATCTACATCTGCTATTTCCCTTGTATAATATGTATAAAAATCCATTCCTACAAAATACATAAAGTATGTAATTATCGCAGCAAAAACTCCATATATAGCCATATCAGAGGTATTTAACTCTTTGGCTATATAGAAAATAAGGCTTGCTTTAAATAAAACTGTAAGGCCTCTTAACCCTAAGTTAATTAATTTCTTCATTATTTCTTAATTAACTCTAGTGATACAGGAGTATTCATTTGTATATCAACTAACAATTTTTTCCCTAAAATTTCATCATAAAACTTAGGAGCTAAGCCAAAGCCAGGACGGACACTACGAATACAAGATTCGTCAATTATATCACCTGCTTTTAAGTCTTTTACAAAGTAAAGCGAACGTCTAAATTGAGCATTACCCTGCTCACTTGATTTACGACCATAATCTACTTTGCCTAATGCTTGCCAAGCGGTTTTAGCACCTTGACACAACTGCTGCAGTTCTTTTGGCTCTAAAGAGAAACTGTCATCTGGACCACCACCATTACGATCTAGTGTAAAATGCTTTTCAATCACACAAGCACCTAATACTACTGAAGCAATTGCTGTTGTATTATCCAAAGTATGATCGGATAAACCAACTGGCACATCAAAACGTTTTGCCATGTCTTGCAATGTCAACAAATTATAGTCTTCAGCAGGAGCTGGATAACCACTCACACAATGTAAAACAACAAGTTCCTTACAACCACCAGCATAGGCAGCATCAATTGCCTCTGCAATTTCAGATTTATCAGCCATACCTGTCGAGATAATCATTGGTTTGCCAGTAGAAGCAACATACTTGATCAAAGGCAAATCAATTGCTTCAAAAGATGCAATTTTATAAGCAGGTGCATTTAAATCTTCTAATAAATCTACTGCTGTATGATCAAAAGGCGAACTAAACATCGTAATATCTAATTTACGCGCATACTCAAACAAAGGTTTGTGCCATTCCCAAGGCATATGTGCTTTTTCATACAATTCAAATAATGACTGTCCATCCCATAGACCGCCTCGAATCATAAACTCTTCATTATGGCTGTCTAAAGTAATGGTATCTGCTTTATAAGTTTGTAGTTTAATCGCATCCGCACCACATAATTTGGCTTGCGCAATAATTTTCAATGCAGTATCTAAACTACCATTATGGTTTGCAGATAGTTCAGCAATAATATATGGAGGGAAATCAGTACCAATATCACGCCCATTAATCTGAATTTTTTTATTCATCTTTATCTCTCTAACCATTCTGATTTCAATAGCCCAAACTGAAAAATATCAAATTTCCCACGACTATCTTTGAAATGTTCTCGAAGTAAACCTTCTTGCTGAAATCCTAACTTTTGATGAAAAGAAATTGATTTTTCATTAAAAGCCAAAACTTGCCCAAATATTTTTTCAATATCTAAAATATCAAATGCGTATTTAATTGCAGCTTGCCCTAATAAATTACCCATTCCTTTTTCAGCATTTGGTTTAATATAAAAGCCCCATTCATATGCCGAACTATTTTCAATGGATTGAAATGAGATATAACCTTGGGGTTGCTCATTATATTCAAAAATACAAAAAAAACGATCTGTTCTATTTTTATTTCTTTCAAACCATGCTTCATGATCTTCATACGCAATTTTTGAAGTACTCACCATCCATTTACGAATGTCTTCATGATTGCGCCATTGCAAAACTTGCACTAAATCTTTTTTTTCAAGCTTTCTTAATTTTGCATTCTGTTGATCTAACATTTTTATAGGCTCTTCCGCAAAATTTCGTTTATGAGTAAATTAACACCTAGACCTTCAGTAATTTGCATTGATTTTCTTTGCATCTCTCTTAACTGAGCAGGTTTTATTTTTTGTAACACTATTGATAACTTTGTTTTTATTTCAGTTTGATCTAATGAAATTGTTACACCTAAATCATGCAAACCTTTTGCAATCATTTTTTGATTGTCTGCCATACAAATCATAATCGTCGGCAGACCTAGACAACATCTTTCCCATGCCGTACTTCCTGCTGCGCCAATTGCAAGATCATGATTTACCATCAGTTCCGCCATATTTGAAACATTAACTAGAACTTGTGTTGAATGCTTTAACTGCTTCGCCCTTTCAATAACCGTTGATTTCCATGGTGCATTTAGTCCCATAATGATGGTTAATTCAACCTCATAAGGGCATACAGTATTTTCAATAATATTTAAAATCTGAGTTGTTAAATTATCTTTATCTACACCACCTAAATTAATTAATAATTTAAGTGGTGTAGTAAATGCTGTTTGATTTGTTTTTACTTTTTTTCTGTACTCTGCGAATTCAGGTCTGAGTAAAGCATATTTAGGACCTACTAAAATTTTTGCTTTAAATTTATTGAGTAAAGTATAATCACGCTCAACATGAAACATTCCACAATCTAAAATAATATCAGCATCATGTTCGCGATTTGCTAAATCATCAATGACTAAAATATGTTTTGCAATTTTTTTTAATGATGTCTCCCATTTTGTAGAGAGCCCATAATGATCAACAATCACCCAATCAATTTTTTGATATTGGGCAGTGATTAAACTTACTGTTTGCTCAGCATCATATACTTCTGAAACACCCAACCATTTTTGATACTCAGTATTAAGCAACAATTCAGTATTTTCTTGATCGTTTTCTAAAATAAAAGTTTGGTACCCGCGTTGAGTGACAAAATCAACCAAATTTCCATCATGATTCCGAGAAATAAAAAAACATTGATGTCCTTGTGCTTTTAATTGATCAGCAATAGACAAACAGCGAATAATATGCCCAGACCCTATCTGAATAGATGCGTCAGCTCGAATTGCAAAAATCACACTTGATGTTCCAATAATAAATTTGCCATTAATTCAGCACGCGACCAATCATCTGCGGTATCAATATCTTGCACACGATAGCGAGGAAGTTCGACAATTTTAGACTGATCAGAAAAAATAACTGATTTATTTAACCAAGCCTCCGCAGTTCCCCAATAGAATTGCCCTGCATCATGCCAAGCTTCTTCTAAATCTTGAGAGCGAGTATTAAAATGCTCTGGTGAAAACATCTCAACATGTCCCTGTTCAGTCAACTTGATTGCTCTCTGAATTGGAAATGGAAAAGTGGTCGCACTGAACACATAATCCACTTTTTCAGCCTGTATTAAGCTTAAGCCATTTCGTAAATCTTGCTGAATGACAAAAGGTGCTGTTGCATACAAACAGCACACATAATCAGGGCGAATGTGATTTTCATTTTCAAAAAAATTTACAGCATGCTGCATGACATCAGCAGTCGTTGCAAAATCATTTGACAACTCTTCAGGTCTTAAAAATGGAACTTTTGCGCCGTATTCCTGCGCCACTTGTGCTATTTCAGCATCATCAGTCGATACCCAAACCTCATCAAAACACCCACTTCCTAACGCAGCCTGAATTGACCACGCAATCATTGGTTTGCCATGAAAAGTTTTAATATTTTTCCGAGGAATTCGCTTACTTCCACCTCGTGCAGGAATAACGGCAAGTCTCATACTTACACCAATATCTCTTTTAAAGTTTGGTAAATATAGTCTATTTGCGTTTGGGTCAAATCTGGATACATAGGTAAACTAATCGCAGAGGCATAGTAAGATTCTGCTTCTGGGAAATCTCCCTGTTTAAATCCAAGATTTTCATAATAAGGTTGAGTATGTACAGGGATATAATGCACATTTACACCAATACCCTTTTCACGTAATAACTCAAATACCTCTTTACGAGTTTTGCTAATTTCATCAAGCTTCAATCGGATCACATATAGATGTAATCCTGAATACGTTTCAGGTAATTGATAAGGTAATACTACGGGTAAATCCTGTAAAATTTTATTATAAACTTTTGCAATATCATGACGTTTAGCAACAAATTGCTCTAAACGGTGCATTTGAGAAACACCCAAGGCAGCTTGCAATTCTGTCATACGGTAGTTAAAACCAAGATCAACTTGCTGGTAATACCAAGGACCTTCTGGTTCTTTACTCATTAAATCCTGATTACGCGTAACACCATGACTACGCAACAAATCCATTTTTTGTGCTAATTGAGCATTATTCGTTAATGCCATACCACCTTCTGCTGTGGTAACAATTTTTACAGGATGGAAACTAAAAATTGTAATATCAGAATATTGCCCAGCACCGACATAAACATCGTGATACTTACCACCGATAGCATGTGATGCATCTTCAATAATTTTAAAACCATATTCCTGTGAAAGTGCATAAATTTTCGCCATATCACAAGGTTGACCACACAAATGTACAGGTACAATAATTTTAGGTAATTTATTTTCTTTTTTTGCTTGCTCTAACTTCAACTTCAAAGCTGCGATAGACATGTTATATGTTTGCGAATCAACATCTACAAAATCAACATCCGCACCACAATATAATGCACAATTCGAAGAAGCAACAAAAGTAATAGGAGATGTCCATAAGATATCTCCTTTACCCAATCCCAAAGCCAAACAAGCTATATGTAAAGCAGATGTTGCACTATTCACAGCTAAAGCATGTTTAGCACCAACTAATTGTGCCACTGATTTTTCAAATGCAGGAACTTGAGGACCTTGCGTCAGAAAGTCAGATTTCAATACATCAACTACAGCATCTATATCTGCTTGATTAATATTTTGTTTGCCATATGGGATAAACATTTTAGATATTTCCTATTTTTTCAGCGTTTTTCACTAACCATTTTTGAAGATCTTCTGAACTCATCCAATCCACATTGTTGTCGCTTGAATAATGGAAACCTTCTGGTACTTTTTTACCATCTTTAATGCGTTCTGCAGACTCAGCCCAATCATTAATCACTGGTAAAATTTTATAGTGCTCAGGATATTCAAATGTATAGTATGAGTCTTCTACACTGATCATCTGTTCATGTAGTTTTTCACCAGGGCGAATACCAACAACTTCTTGTTTTGCTTCTGGTGCAACTGTTGATGCTAATTCAGTCACTTTCATTGATGGGATTTTTTTCACATAAATCTCACCACCAACCATATCATCAAAAGCATGCCAAACTAATTCAACACCCTGCTCTAAAGAAATCATAAAACGTGTCATACGATTATCAGTAATAGGTAAAACACCTTTATCTTTAATTGACATAAAGAATGGAATTACCGAACCACGTGAGCCCATAACATTTCCGTAACGAACTACTGAAAATTTAGTTCCATGTTCGCCAGAATATGCATTACCAGCAACAAAAAGCTTATCCGATGCAAGTTTTGTTGCACCATATAAATTAATTGGGCTGCTTGCTTTATCTGTAGAAAGCGCAACGACTCCTTTTACTTTTTTATCAATACATGCATCAATCAGATTCATAGCTCCATTGATATTTGTTTTGATACACTCAAAAGGATTATACTCAGCAGTTGGTACGATTTTTGTAGCTGCTGCATGTACGACATAATCCACGCCATCTAAAGCACGATATAAGCGCTCTTTATCACGTACATCACCAATAAAAAAACGAACTCTCGGATCGTTCTTAAATTTTTTAGCCATTTCCCATTGTTTCATTTCATCACGCGAAAAAATGATTATTTTTTTAGGATTGTATTTTTCTAATGTCATTGGTACAAATGTATTACCAAATGAACCTGTACCACCTGTTACTAATATTGTAGAACCTTCTAACATAAATTCCTCTTTTAAAATCACATCGCATCAAATTAAATTAAAACACTTACACTTTTGGAGTAAAACATAATAAAAACAATAAATTAACCATTAGATAAATTACAATTATTTTTTCAAAATAACTTTATATCCATCTACATATTTACTTAATATGTTAGCTAATTGCGTATTATAATCCTTCGTATCATTAAAATTCGACATTATTAAAAATATAGAAAAAATTTCATTAAACTCATAAAACTTTTCATAAGACTTTAATATCCGCTCATGCTCCGTTTTTTCCACATTATCCGCATCAATCAACAATTCTTCATAGAGTTTTTCGCCCGGACGTAAACCTGTAAATTGTACCTCAATATCACCTATACCATTTTCATCGATTGCTCGAAAACCACTCAAACGAATCATTTGTTTAGCTAAGTCTATTATTTTAACTGGCTCGCCCATATCAAGCAGAAATACATCACCACCTGTCCCCATCGCACCTGCTTGAATCACGAGCTGAGCTGCTTCAGGAATCGTCATAAAATAACGCGTAACTTCTGGGTGCGTTACTGTAACAGGCCCGCCTTGAGCAATCTGCTTTTTAAACAAAGGGACGACAGAACCTGACGAACCAAGTACATTACCAAAGCGTACAATACTAATTTGCGTTTTTGGATTCGTCGACGCTAGGCCCTGACAATACAATTCTGCCATGCGTTTAGACGCCCCCATCACATTGGTTGGACGTACCGCTTTATCTGTTGAAATTAAAACAAAAGTTTCAACATTTTGATTCACCGCTGCATCTACACTACGCTGTGTGCCAATGGACGTATTATAAATACCTTCAAATGGGTTTGCTTCAACAAGTGGTACATGTTTATAAGCTGCGGCATGATAAACTGTTTGCACTTTGTACTCTTGAATAATACGTTCTAATTTTTGCTGATTGGTGACAGAACCTAGCACTGGAATAATGTGTATATCAGAAGCCTGCAATTCACGGTCGATTGAATATAAGGCAAATTCAGACATTTCAAACAGCACTAACATTTTAGGCTGATGCTTCACGATCTGACGGCATAACTCCGAGCCGATCGACCCCCCTGCTCCTGTCACCATGACCACTTTATTTTTAATATTTTTTTCTAAGAGTTCAGGCTTTGGTGGTACAGGATCACGCCCTAATAGGTCAATAATATCCACTTCACGAATATCTGAAACTTGAACTTGACCATCGACCAGTTGGGTTACCCCTGGCAGTTCCATGATTTTGACATCTGCCATATCAAAAGACTCAATGAGTTCTTTTTTACGCGCACGTCCGACTGAAGGCATGGCAAGTAATACTTCTTCAATGCCAAATTTTCCAAGTTTCGCTTGCGCTTTTTTTGGGGAATAAATCTTTAAACCACTCAGTGACTGCCCTTGTAAGGAACGCTTATCGTCAATAAAACACACCGGCAAATAATCATCTGAACGGTTTAAAGCAGCGGCAATTTGCTGACCTGCCAGCCCTGCCCCATAAATTGCCACACGTTTACGGCTTTGCTTTTTGGCAAAAGTTTTAAGAGTAGCGTAGCGAATGACTGCTCGACTCCACCACATGTATGAAAACAGCATAAAGCCATACATCAGTGGAATACTCATCGGAATAAATGCAACATTCAATTTTTTAATCGTGTACAAGGCCACGATTTGAATAAATGTTCCGATTAAAATCCGCAGTAAATAGTCTTCATTAAATGAACGCACAATTGCACGATAAATACCGAGCAAGGCAAAAATAGCAATGCCACAAATACCGACATAAATATACCAAGCATCCAGTCCTTGCATGACCTGAACATTGGGACGTGCCAAACGTATGGCATAAGCCAGCCACATCATCAGCGGTAAAACACAAATATCCATCAGCACCAAAACGATTTGTTTTTGGCGACGCGGTAATGATGCTATAGAACGGATAATGTTTTTCACAAGATGCTCAAATGGGGTCAATAAAGCGGATGAGAGCGCGTATTATACGCTCTTTTCAGATTTAGATTTTTGCGATCACCGCTTGAATCGCATCCACGGTTTTCTGCAAGCTGTGCTCAGACAATGTTGGGTGTACAAGGAACATTAAACTTGTTGTACCGAGCTGTTTAGCTTGCGGTAAAGACTGCGCAGGACGCCAAGGCGTACCATCAAATGCTTTTTCTAAATACACTTCTGAACACGAACCGCTAAAACAAGGCACATTCAATGCATTGATTTCTGCCATAATGCGATCACGCGACCAGTCTTCAGGTAAAGCCTCGACATTGACTTGCACATAACATTTATATGCGGCATGTACATAGTCGCTAGAGGGTTTAGCTACAGTAAAATAGGGGCTATTTTCAAACGCCGCTTGGATACGCGCCATATTGGCATTACGCACTTGCGTCCATTCTGGCATTTTTTGGAGTTGTAAGCGTCCGATGACAGCCTGCATTTCCATCATGCGCCAGTTGGTACCAAATGAGTCATGTAGCCAGCGGAATCCCGGGGGATGCTGAGTGTTGTAGACGCTGTCATAATTTTTGCCGTGATCTTTATACGACCACATTTTTTTCCACAGACTTTCGTCATTGGTAGTGACGATACCGCCTTCACCGCCTGTAGTCATAATTTTGTCTTGGCAGAAAGACCATGCACCTATATGACCGATGGAACCTGCTGATTTGCCTTTGTACTTTGCGCCATGTGCTTGAGCACAATCCTCAATCACGAAGATGCCTTTTTCTTCAGCCAATTGCATGATCGGGTCCATATCACACATCCAGCCTGCCAAATGCACACAAATAATCGCTTTGGTATTCGACGTAATCACTGCTTCAATGGTACGGCGTGAGATATTTTGTGAATCCAGCTCTACATCAGCGAAAATAGGATTGGCGCCTGCAGTCACAATCGAGCTTGCTGAGGCTAAAAACGTGCGTGAGGTTACAATCACATCATCGCCTGCGCCAATACCTAAGGCTTTGAGTGCTACATCCAGTGCGACTGTACCATTGGCAACAGCAACTGCATGCTTGGTTCCTGCAAACTGTGCAAATTCCTTTTCAAATTCACGGCATTCTTGCCCTGTCCAATAATTCACTTTATTGGATAAAAGGACTTTTGATACCGCATCGGCTTCTGCTTGAGTGAAGCTTGGCCAAGGCTCAAATGCACTGTTTAACATGGAATTTTCCTAGTCTCAAAATCGAGTTTAAAAATCTATTTTTTTCGTCACAATACGCGCAGGATTTCCCACCACTGTTGCGCCTGCAGGCACACTTTTAGTGACAACAGCGCCCATACCCACAACCGCACCTGCGCCAATGATGAGTGGCTGATCGGGTGTACCCTGCTTAATCATCGCACCTGCGCCAATATAAGCATGGTCTTGAATATGAATATTGCCGTTGCATTTTACGCCTGGTGCAAAAGTAACGAAATCCCCAATCACGCAATCATGCTCGACATAACTGTATAAATTGACATGAAAACACTTACCGATTTTGACATTTGAGCCAATGGTGACAAATGGACTTAAAGCAGAGCCTTCAGCGAGCTCAAGCTGATCCATTAGAACGACATTGTCCGCGATAATCGACCAAAGGTGAATGCCATCCATCTCTAAACGCTGAGCGATCTTTTGTCGTACATGACTATTGGCAATGGCAATTTGTACGTATTTTTCAGAAGCCGTTTCATTTAAAAATGCGAGGTAATTCATGGCACGATGACCGTTTACTTCTGCAACCGATTCCAAGGCATCATCAATAAATACGATTTCTGAAGCATCGCTTTCACGTACTAATTGCTGACGTGCAACAGGCATTAAACTGCGCCCGCAGCCTGAAGCGCCATAAATTGCATAGAGCTTAGTCATCTTTAGGCTCCGAAGTACCCGTAAATTTACTCATGGTCGCTTCACCTTCGGCACTAATATCATCTTTAGACAATACTTTTTGTACCGTTTTCAGCATGATTTTAAAATCGAGCCATAATGAACGGTTTTCGACATACCATGTGTCTAGCTCAAATTTCTTTTCCCATGAAATGGCATTGCGGCCATTCACTTGAGCATACCCTGTGATGCCCGGACGCACGTTATGACGTTTGGCCTGCTCACGATTATAGAGGGGTAAATATTCCATCAATAATGGTCTTGGTCCGACAATACTCATATCGCCTTTAATTACATTCCACAGTTCAGGCATTTCATCCAAACTGCTGGAACGCAGCATTTGACCAAAGGGTGTTAAACGCTCACTGTCAGGCAAGGAATCACCTTGTGCATCAACCGCATCTTTCATACTGCGGAATTTGATCATTTCAAAAGGTTTGCCCTTGAGCCCCGGACGCACCTGACGGAACAACACGGGTGAACCCAAATTTTTTCGCACCTTATATGCCACAAAAGCATATACAGGAGACAGCAGCACTAGCGCAGATGATGCAATCACAATATCCAATAAGCGCTTTAACATGGTTCACTCTTGAGGTTAGATAAAATGGCGGAGTCAATATTCATTTCTAGCAATGATTATACCCTGTCCAAAGCCATCAGATTTGTAAAATATTTCAACGGTCAAAGGGACTCAAATATTCCTCATTCTAAAAGCAGCCAAACCATATAGCCGTTTAGATATCTGTCCAACGACGATTGACTGCATGACCCGGGTTATTCATACTGATCACCTTCGCATAGTTTCCCACCGCAGTTGCATTTTCAGGAATATCTTTGGTCACAACGCTTCCTGCACCTATAGTGGCATTATTGCCAATTTTGACATGCTCAATGATGCAGACATTGGGCCCAATATAAACATTATCGCCAATTTCTGCGGCTTGACGGCCGCCATTTGCACCAATGGTGGTAAATTGCGATAAATTCACATTATTGCCAATCACGGTTGTCGGGTTGACGACCAACGGCCCGCCATGCCCAATAAACAAGCCGTAGCCAATTTGAGTTGTGGTATGAATATCTATGCCGTACTGCTTTTTTTTATAATAATAAATAGGATAAGCCAACTTTGCCCATACAGTTTTTGAACTGGCCAAACGTAGCCAAAATGAAAAATTAAAACCGCGATTGAAAAAATAAGTTTTAAAAAATGTTTTAAAACTGACATGACCGGTATAACGGTATAAATCACTTTTTATATATTTTAAGGTCATTTGGATCGTCTCTAAAATTGGGTGAATCGCCTTTAATGGATATCCATTTCAGCCATCATATGCTTATTCACTTGATGCACATCATATTTATTCAGCGCAATTTCTCGCGAACGCTGTCCCATATACTCAATCAGTTTTGGATCTTCAATAAAGTATTGCATGCATTGCACCAAATCATCTACAGACTTCACTCCGACCAAATAACCATTCACACCGTGCGATACCGTTTCACGGCAACCTGGTGCATCGGTGGTAATAATCGCCCGCCCCATAGCCATTCCCTCTAATACGGTACGTGGCGTGCCTTCACGATAAGATGGCAACACATACACGGAACTTTCCGCAATTGCAGGACGGACATCACTGAGTTTGCCCCAATATTTGAGGCGACCATCAGCAATCCATTCATCGAGTTCGGCTTTAGAAATAGCTGATGGATTATCATCAATCCAACCGACCAAGTGAAACTCAGCTTCAGGATATTGTGCTTTGATGATACGCGCCGATTCAGCATATTCACGCACACCTTTATCACCCAAAAGCCGTGCAATGAGCAAGAATGAGGCTTTGACCACGCCTGCATCATCTTTCGGTAAAGGCATGACATCAAAGTCTTGTACATTTACCCCTGAACCATTCACCACCACAGTTGGTTTATTGGCATCAAGCAAATGCATGTCTTGGAAAAGCTTTAAATCATCAGGGTTTTGGAAAAAGACTTTGTCGCTACGTTTGAGCGCTTGCGCATATAAGCCATGCACCAGCTTTTGAAACAGACTACGCTTGCCAGATTCCACATTTTGAAAGGCATAACCTAGACCAGTAATTAAAGCAAAACGATGCGGTACTTTCGCCAGCCATGACGCGAGCGTGCCATAAATCACAGGTTTAATAGTATAGGACAGCACATACTCAGGCTGAATTTGACGAATTTGCCGATAGATATGTTTTAACAGTTTTAAATCCGCCAGCGGATTGGTCCCAGTGCGCTGCATGGGAATTTCATGCAGATGATAGCCAAGGGCTTGCAGTTTTTGCTGTTCTTCGGGGAATGATGCGAATTCAGGCGCCATGATGTGAATTTCATAGCCGTGCGCAGAAATCGCTTCCAACAGTTTCCCGCGGAAATTTAAAACAGAAGGCAAAAAACTGCTGATCATCAGAAATTTCAACGGCTTTGCTCCCAAACTTGCATATATTGCTGACTCACTTTCTCAATACTGAAATGTGCTTCTACGCGCTCACGCACGGCTTGTTTCAACTGCAATCTTTGATCATTGCTTTGCTGCACATAATTTAAAATTGCTTGCACCAATACAGCCGAATTGCGCGGCGGTACAATTTCACCAAGCTCTTGCACAATATATTGCGCATCACCAACATCGGTGCTGATACAAGGCAAACCTGATGCCATGGCTTCGACCAACACATTCGGAAAACCTTCGGTAATTGAAGTCATGAGGAATGCATCAATCGATTGATAAAAAGCAGGCATATCTGAGATTTGATCCAATAAATGGACTTTTTCGGCATCTAACTGATACTGCTCAAACAAGGCTTTTACTTCTGGATTTTCTAAACTCGCGCCGCTGCCAGCAATTTTAAAGATGATGTCTTGATCCTTGAGTAAGCCCATGGTTTCAAACAAATAGGGGTAGCCTTTGGCCGTGTGATAACGCCCTGCAAAACCAATCACGATTGGTTCATGCAATTGGGGATTAGGCTGAAATTTATCGAGAAACACACCATTGGCAATCACTTGGCTATTGCCATTTTTAAAGCCGAAGGCCTGATGCTGCTGCATAGACGAATGCGCACAATAAATAATAGCACTAGGTTGCTGTGATAGTATTTTACTTATGCCCAAGGCAATCTTGGTGCTGATTGATTCATCTTTAGGAGAAGCAAGAGAATGATGAATACCCCATACGACCTTTGGTTTTTTCGCTAAACCGATAACACTCAGACTGGTCAATGCATTGGCATGGTACATCCAGCATTGCACCGTTGCGGGCTGTAGATTTTTGAGTAATGCGCGCAGCTTACTCACCGTACTCAGCGTATTTAAACCATTCCAACCGAGCGCATAATGCGACTGACAACGCTCTAAAGCACTTTGATACACCTCGGAAGTTTTCATCAGTGCAATGATCACGTACTGATAGTCATGTTCAGTTTGCTGAATTAAGCGTGCCAACATCATTTCGGCACCCCCCACGCCTGCAAAGTTGGTGATCACATGTACCATCAAAGGTTTGCTCATACCGCCGACTCCATCATTCGCAAATACTGCTTGAGTACAGTTTGCTTATGAAACTGTTGAATATGTGATTCAAAATCAGCATCTTGATATTGCACATAATCTGCAAATATCGCTTGCTGCATCGCTTGGGTTAAACCTGCCTGATCATTACATTCAACCAATAAACCAAACTTAGAGTTTTCTAGAATTTCCATTGGTCCACTTGGACAGTTGGTACTCACCACTTTCACTTTAGAGGCTAAGGCTTGAATAAGTACACCCGGCAAGCCTTCCCAATTCGAGCTTAAAACAAATAGCGATGCATATTTAAAATAAGCGTATGGATTGGCATCAAAGCCCGGCAAATCCACCACGTCTTTTAAACCCAATTCAGCAACTAAAGCCTCAAACTCTGCACGCAGTTCGCCCTCACCTAAAATCAATAATCGGGTTTCAGGATGCTGATCATGCAAGGCTTTAAAGGAGCGGATCAGAAAACCAAAGTTCTTTGCTTCAGTTAGACGCCCCACTGCCAAAATCACTTTATGGTCACCATTTAAAAATTTGTGTGTGACTGGCGCTTTGAGCTTTTCAAAATAGGCATCATCCAGCACAGGGTTATAAATGGTGCTGAGGTTATTTTTCTTATAAGCATAATATTCACGAAAATCAGCTTCTACGCCTTTAGAGACACAAACCACTTGCTGTGCCATGGGATAAGTCCAATTCACCAAAGTTTTCAGCAAAAATTTGGCAAGACCTTGCAATTTTAAGTTTTTGGACGGCGTAGATACTTCACGGAAGATTAATCGCGTTTTAACACCTGCGAGTTTTTTCGCAATACCTGCCACAATATTGGTGTGGGTTTGCGTTGCGACTAAGCAGTCGTATTGCTCAGCTTTCATTTTTATTTTTAAAGGCGTGATGCTATTCATCACCCGACCGCAATTAAAATTCACCAACTCAATTTTCGGGCTGACTTCAGGAAAAAGTTTAGCTTTATCACCTGTGACATCACACACGCCCAAATGAATATTCAGACCTTGTTCTGCAAAGCTATTGGCGAGTTGAATGACTGTACGTTCTGCACCGCCACCGCCCAAGCTTGGCAAAAAGAACATGACTTTATTCAACATAATCAAACCTAAATTTTAAAATGGGAGAATATTAATGCGGTGTTTTTGAGGCTTGAATCGCCATGGCACGCTCAACACGCTCACGATAATCCGTGATACCTACCAGCTCACTATCACTGGCACAAGTGCTTTGAATTTTGGCTTGATAGTCGACAAAACTGGATACCACTTTGGCAGGTACGCCAATCGCCACACTGTGATCAGGAATGTCTTTGGTCACCACCGAGCCTGCGCCAATCACCACGTTGGAGCCAATGCTTACACCCGGCATTACAATAGTATTGACCCCAATAAAGACATGCGAACCAACTTGAATTGGGGCAAAGTGTTGATAGCGCTTCCCTTGCTCATCTTTGACTAAACAGGTACTGCCATCATGGGTAATAAATTTCACTCCTGAAGTGACCGTCACATGATCGCCAATACTGACCAAGAACGGTTCCGAGCCCCAACTTTTAATATAGATTCGGCAGTTTTCACCAACTTTCACACCTTTTTTACGTGCATAAGCCACACTGCCTTTTACCATAAAATAAGCTAAATCAAACAGCTGTCGAAAAGCAGAAACCATAAATGACATACACAGTACCTGAATGAGGCGGGGCAACTTAAAAGGAGGAAAATAAGTCAGCTATTTTACGCTGAAAATCTACTTTACGATATGGAAACCGCAGTCACGATACAGGATGAAAAAAAAGATCAGAGCGATTTGATTTTTTTAACAGGACTACCGACATAGACACCTGATTCATCCAAAGGTTTCGAGACGAGGCTACACGCGCCAATCACCGAATCACTTGGAATTTTCACACCATCAAGTACCGTCACCCGTGCACCAAGCCAAATATTTTCACCCAAACTGACCCCTTGTTTGGTAATTGCGTCTTTTACCAACACGTCAGGTTCACCAAATTTATGATTACTGGCAATGATGATGCTTTGCGTGCCAATACGGGTGTTATCGCCAATGCTCACACCTCCACAGCCATTGATATAGGACTTAGAATTGATACTGACATCTTTACCAATTGACACCTTGCCACCAAAGCATTTGATGTAACAACTTTCACCAATAAAACTATTATCTGCGATTTCTAAGCTTGCACCTTGCTCGACAATTAAACTGACATGATCGCCAATATAAACATTCTGACCAATCTTCACTTGTCCACTAATTTCGACCGTACAGGCTTTACCGAAATAACGAAATTTCGTACCAAAAGCCAGGTTATAAAATTGCTGACGGCATTGTGCAGTGAACCAATTCATCAGTTTTAACAGTTTAAAAAACATCAGCTTTTGTTTCTCCACACCACATATAAAATGGCAAAGTTATAAATGATTAGTGCCACAGGCACCGCCAGGAGCATATAAATTTTATCAGCACATAAAACATATAAGCCTGCAAATAAAGCGAACTTAATCATGAGTTCAACAATTTGCAGTTTAAATAATACTTGGCTATTGCGCTTGGCAATTAAATAAGCCGAACTTGGCGGATTACAAAAAACCGCCCAATACCCCAAAGCTAAAATTTGAAAATAGGTCGAAATCCCGACCCATTCAGAACCGAAAATCCATAGATATACCGATTCAGGCAAGATAAAGAAAATTGCAAAAAGAGGCAGTGACACCAAGCTTAAAAGCACACTTGCCTTTAACGCATTATTGTTTGAATCCGTGCTTTTAAACTTACGGATAAAAAATTGACGTAAAGTCTGTGAAATCAGATTGATCGGCACACGTAAGGTACGCTCGACAATGGCATAGAAGCCCATTGCCTGCACACCCACAAAATGCGACACCACATAGTATGGCAAGTTATGTGAAAAACTATTCAGCAAGGCATGCGGTGTATTGGCGTAAATGAAATCTTTATAATTTTTAAACGCATGCCAACTGACTTGATAAAGTTGATGTTTCAGTAAATAAATCAGCACCGCCACAATCATGATAATCGAACTAATGTTATAACTATTCACCAAGCTGATCTGCATCACGAATGGCAACGAGAGTTGCGCTAACACGACAATGGCATTTCTAAAAATATTTAAACCTGCACAAAAATATTCTTTATGCGCTGCAAATTGATAGTTATACAGACTTTGAATCAAAGTGTTGGCAAGTATGCCTGTGGCAACAGCCCCTGCCATTTCAATATTTAGAATAAAACTAATAACAATACCGCTAACAATCGCGATGAAAGTTGAAAATACAGCCCCTTCAAAAATCAGGCTTTTTTTATCACCTTCTTCGGCAACCAATAAAGCTTGATCAAGACGTAAATTCGCCACCGTCGATATAACACTGACTATCGCCAATGCAATCCCGTAAGCCCCAAAGTCAGCAACAGAATATAGGCGTGTTAAAACAGGAAGTGCGATAAATGTCATTATCGCACCTGCCAGTAAACTTAAGGTAATCAGCCCAATCGACTGATACTTTGCGAAAATTTTCGCAATCATCTGTTCAATATCATTTTAAGTTGTTTACGTACCAACGCATCGCCAGTTGAATGCCTTCGGCAATTTTGAACTGCGGTGCATAACCCAAGCCTTGCTCAATTTTGGCAATGCTGGCTTGTGAATGACGTACATCACCAGCTCGGAAATCACGGTACACAGGATCGCGCTCAAAGTTCACCGCATTTTCAGCAAGTGCCACCTGAATGGCACGATATAACTCATTCAACGTAGTACGGTCACCCACAGCCACGTTATACACTTGGTTTTTCGCTTCATCCGATGCTGTCGCCGCTAAAATATTGGCTTGAACCGTATTATCAATAAAACAGAAATCACGACTGGTTTCACCATCACCATTGATGAAGACATCTTCACCAGCGATCATCGATGCCGTCCATTTCGGAATCACGGCGGCATAAGCACCATTTGGATCTTGACGCTGACCAAACACGTTGAAATAACGTAAGCCAATTGCTTTAAACCCATAAGTTTTCGCAAATACGTCTGCGTATAACTCATTGACGTACTTCGTCACTGCATAGGGTGAAAGTGGTTTACCAATATTTTCTTCAACTTTTGGCAATGCAGGATGATCACCATAAGTCGAACTGCTGGCTGCGTATGTGAAGCTGGTAACACCTGCATCACGTGCAGCCGTCAGCATATTTAAGAAACCACTGATATTGGTGTCATTGGTGGTAATCGGATCGGCAATCGAACGCGGTACAGAGCCTAAAGCAGCTTCATGCAGGACATAATCCACGCCAACACAGGCTTTTTGGCAGTCGGTAAACTGGCGAATATCGCCTTCAATAAAACTGAATTTCGCCCATTGTTCAGCTGTGACTAAGCTTTGCACTTCATCAAGATTATACTGATGACCTGTAGCAAAGTTATCTAAACCCACTACGGTTTGACCTAACTTGAGTAATGTTTCGAGAAGATTCGAACCAATAAAGCCCGCAACACCTGTGACCAGCCATGTTTTAGGCGCTGTTTTAAGGTTTTCACATACCTGTTGATATTGATTCATTTTGGTATGCCCCCCTTATAAACGAAGATCAGATTCAGCTTGAGATAACACATATTTCAAGTCATACAGCACATGATCAGCCTTACCCAAAGCACGAATGGCATCTACGCCCATGTCTTTAAACTGGTGATGCGCAACCGCTAAAATTACTGCATCATACTTGCCATTTTCAAGCGCCTGCACAGGGCTAATACCGTACTCATGTTCCGCTTCAGCTCCATCCACCCAAGGATCATAGATATCAGCATCAATATGGTATTCTTTCAGCTCATTCACAATATCAATGATGCGTGTGTTACGAATATCAGGACAATTTTCTTTAAAACTTAAGCCTAAAATTAAAACTTTGGCATCTTCTACTTGAATGCGTTTTTTCAGCATGGCTTTCACCAACTGAGTGACCACATAAGCCCCCATACCATCATTTAAACGGCGACCCGCTAAAATAATTTCAGGGTTGTAGCCAATCGCTTGGGCTTTATGCGTTAAATAGTACGGGTCAACACCGATACAATGACCGCCAACCAAACCAGGGCGGAACGGTAAGAAGTTCCATTTTGTTCCCGCCGCTTTTAATACAGCTTCGGTATCAATGCCCATTTTATTAAAAATCAACGCCAATTCATTAATTAAGGCAATATTCACATCACGCTGGGTGTTTTCAATCACCTTGGCTGCTTCTGCAACCTTAATGCTAGCTGCTTTATGTGTGCCTGCTTCAATAATCAAGTTATAAACTACATCAACATAATCAGCGACTTCAGGCGTAGAACCTGAGGTGATTTTTAAAATATTGGTGACACGGTGCAGTTTATCACCCGGGTTAATACGCTCAGGGCTATAGCCTGCATAAAAATCCTGATTAAATACTAAGCCTGAATTTTTCTCTAAAACAGGAATACAAACTTCTTCTGTTGCACCTGGATAAACGGTCGATTCATAAACAACCACATCACCTTTTTTCAACACTTTTGCAATGCTTTCTGAGGCTTTCACTAATGGCGTTAGATCTGGCTGTTTATATTCATCAATTGGAGTTGGAACAGTAACAATAAAGAAATTACAGTCTTTTAAGTCTTCTAAATTTGCGCTGTAACTTAATTGAGCTGATTGTGCTAATTCTTCAGGAGAAACTTCTAAGGTATGATCACGTCCGCTACGTAATTCATCAATACGCTTATGATGAATATCAAAGCCCACCACGGGAACTTTTTTTCCAAACTCAACAGCTAGCGGTAAACCGACATAACCTAATCCGATTATGGCAATTTTTAATTCGGAGAGTTGTAACATACTGAAGCCTATGTCATCGATGAATCATCAATCATCGTTATGTTGTAAATAGCGTTAAATTATATCAGAAAATCAAATTTCGATTGTGTAATGATGTTCCATAAGGACTGTAATTTTAATCAACAATATTTATTGGATTAAACAACTCCCCCTATAAAACCAACATTGTATATTTAAAAAAATTTAACTAACAACAAGATCTTTAAAAAGATATTTATCCATACAAGTGTTGATTAAACTTACGATTTAAAACAAATGTAAAGCTATATTCTACAAGGTGAATAGTATAAACTTGACATCCTAAAATGAGTAATTTGGGTACTTAAACCCATATTTCAATGATTCAAATATTTTATAAATAGGATTTGTATTCGAGTGAGTTACTATCGTTATAGCTGTATGTTAGCTTTGAGTCTAAGTATGACGGGTTGTGCCATTACTTCAGGCTTGCAAACCTATGACCTTCCTAAAGAAGGCACATTTCAGACTGATTTAGGCTCGACAGTCAATGTTATTAAACTAACTCAAGAAAATTTAGTTGCTGTTCAACCCGCCAAAGTAAATCAGCAAAATTTTGCCCATCTGTTCAATCAACAACAAAAAAGTTATCGTTTAAATCCGGGTGATATTTTATCTATTTATTTATGGGCATACCCTGAAATTACACCACCCACAAATACAATAAGCAATGCAGAAGCGATTAAATCAAATGGTTACCAAATTGATCAAAGTGGCTATATCCAATTCCCTATTATTGGCCGATATAAAGCTGCAGGAAAATCGCTGACACAAGTCAATCAGGAATTACGCAGCCAACTTGCTCGTTACTTAAAAACCCCAGATGTGATTGTTCGCGTACTTTCCTACCAAGGACAACGTTTTTCGGTTCAAGGTAATGTAATGAAAGGTGGTCAGTTTAATCTAACCGATCAGCCGACAAGTATTTATACTGCTTTAGGTATGGCGGGCGGAGTAAATAGTCAATTTGGTGACAATGCATCTTTAACCTTAGTTAGAAATGGTCAAAGTTATGTACTCAATAGTATTGAACTTGAAAAAGCTGGATATTCTTTACACAACTTACTTATCAAACCGAATGACACAATTTATGTCAACTCACGTGAAAACCAAAAAATTTATGTGATGGGAGAGTCTGGCAAAAACCAATCGTTACCAATGCGTGAACAAGGCATGAGCCTCAGTGATGTCCTAGGTGAAAGTCTAGGTATTAACTCACTTTCAGCAAGTCGAGGTAAAATCTACGTAGTGCGTAGCGATGTAAATAGCCCGATGACTGAAATTTACCATTTAGATTTAACCAGTATCGGTGACTTTGGGCTCGCTAACCAGTTCAAAATGCGCAGCAATGATATTGTCTATGTTGATGCATCTGGTTTAGCTCGCTGGCAGCGTGTAATCAATCAAGTGATTCCTTTCTCAAATATCATCTATAACTTGGACAGATTGGGCCAATAATGTTATTTAAAAATATTTTGGTGGTCTGTGTAGGTAATATTTGCCGAAGTCCTATGGCGGAGTATGTCCTAAAAAAAGATCATCCCGACCTGAATATTTATTCAGCTGGAATCTCAGGTATGATTGGACATGCAGCAGATGAAAAAGCTCAATACTGTATGCAAAAAATTGGCATCGATATGAGTGGACATATTGCCCAAAAATTAAATGCTGAACTGATCAAAAAATCAGATTTAATTTTGGTCATGAGTTCAAATCAACAAAAGCATATTGAACAGACATGGCCATTTGCAAAGGGAAAGACTTTTCGTTTAGGTCATTGGCAAGGTAAAAATGTTCCCGATCCATACCAGCATGATCAGGCCTTTTTTGACCAAACTTCACAATTGATCCAGTCTTGCGTTGCAGATTGGACTAAACAAATTTAACTTTTGATGTACGATTATGAGCCAAAATACCAATACAGAAGATACAATTGATTTAAAAGAATTATTTTTCTCTCTGATTGCACAGTGGAAGTTAATTGCTCTATGTGTGATTTTAAGCCTCGTTTGTGCCTTACTTTATTTAAGAGCAACACCAGATACTTATGCAGTCAATGCTTTAGTACAAGTTGAAGAAAGTAAAGGGGCTTCAGCTGCACTATTGGGTGATCTTTCTAATATGATTGATCAAAAACAACCAGCCCAAGCAGAAATTGAGATTCTTAAATCGCGCTTAGTTCTCGGTACCGTGATTCAAAACTTACATCTCGATCTAAAAATTTCAGGTACTGAAAATTCCTTTACTGACCGATTAATTTCAGCTCATAAATATGCCACCGAATATAAAAATAAATCTGTGGTTTTCAAAGATAATGAAAAAAGTTTTGAAATCCGCCAATTTAATATCCCCGCACTCTATCGCGACAAGGATCTTGGCCTACAGCTTCAAGAAAATAAATTTTCTTTGATTGATCTTCAGGCTGAACAAACAATTTTAACAGCACCATTGAACCAAAAAAATTCTTTACGTACAGCAGAAGGCCTTTGGGAAATCTCAATTTATAGTAAAGATCAATTCAAAGATCACTATTTAATTCAAAAGCAGTCTCTACCTGCCGCAGTTGATAGTATTTTGGCAAATTATTCTGTTGCTGAAAAAGGTAAAATGACGGGCGTGCTTGGCCTTAACTATCAAGGCCAAGATAAAGAACATATTACTCAGGTTCTAAATGCCATTTTAGCAGCCTACAGCCATCAAAATATTGAACGACGCTCTGCTGAAAGTGCACAAACTTTAAAATTCCTGGACGAACAACTCCCTGAGCTAAAACAACAACTTGATGTCGCAGAACGTGAATTTAACAAATTCCGTCAAGAGTTTAATACGGTAGATGTCACTAAAGAGTCTGAGTTGTATTTAACTCAAAGTATTACACTCGAAACCCAAAAAGCACAGCTTGAACAAAAAGTAGCTGAGGCGTCTGCAAAATACACCAGCGAACACCCAGTAATGCAGCAAATGAATGCACAATTGGGGGCAATCAATCGCAAAATTGGTGAGCTAAACACCACTTTAAAGAAATTACCAGATTTACAACGCCGCTATTTACAGCTTTATCGTGAAGTTGAAGTGAAACAGCAACTCTATACCGCTCTACTCAACTCTTACCAACAACTCCGTATTGCAAAAGCAGGGGAAATTGGTAATGTCCGCATCGTTGATACTGCAGTAGAGCCAATTGAACCTATTAAACCTAAAAAGTTAATTGTCCTTATACTCTCGCTATTTGTCGGTGGCTTTATTGGTGTATTAATTGCTCTTGTTCGCAATATGCTTCGCTCAGGAATTAAAGATTCTTCAGAAATTGAAAATAATTTGGATCTTCCGGTTTATGCCACTGTGCCACGTTCGCCTGTTCAAGAAAGCCGTATTAAACTCTTGAAGAAGAAGAAAACAATTCCTGTTCTTGCCGTTAAAAATAGCGATGATATTGCAATTGAAAGCCTGCGCAGTATGCGTACTGCCATTCACTTTGCACTGACATCTGCAAAAAATAACCTGATCATGATTTCGGGGCCAGCACCAGAAGTTGGTAAATCGTTTATTTCAACCAACTTAGCTACGATTCTTGCGCAAAGCGATAAACGTGTTTTAATTATTGATGCCGATTTACGTCGTGGTTATTTGAACAAATACTTCAATCATGACAACCAACCAGGTCTTTCTGAGTATTTAAATGGTCAGCGTGATCTAGACAACATCATTAAAACCACTGAAATTCCAAATTTGAGTGTGATTACTCGTGGTAAAAGCCCTTCTAATCCATCTGAGCTTTTAAGTTCTGGTAAATTCAAAGAATTCTTAGATTTGATTTCACCGATGTTTGATCATGTGATCATTGATACCCCTCCTGTACTTGCGGTGACAGACGGTATCATTATTTCGCAATATGCTGGTGTGAATTTGGTGATTGCTCGTTATGCGAAGACTCAGTTGAAAGAACTAGAGTTAACCGTGAACCGCTTTGAACAAGTGGGTGTGAAGGTCAATGGTATTATTCTAAACGACATTCAACGTAGCTCAGCTGGTTATGGTTATGGTTATGGTTATGGTTATAACTATTCTTATGGTTATAAAGCTTCAAAAGACCAAGACTAATTCAAGCCTATTCAAAAAAGCCACCGAATACGGTGGCTTTTTATATTTTCGAAATTTATGTTGCATGCATCTTTCTGTATAAAAAATGTTTTATATATTCATACCGTTATAGTATAAAAATAAGAACATGACTATGATGATCTTTCCTGCACCTTACCTGATCATAGAGATAGGTAAGCGCTGAACAGGAAAAGTCTGCTAGAATTTCAGCAACTTTTTACATATAAAATAATTGTGGGAAAATATATGAGTAAGGCCCTACCTATCGCTGTCGCTGTATTACTCGGCGGTGCCGCACTTGTTCCTGTTTACTATGCAACTAAAACACCTGCTACGCAATCAGCAACATCAACTCAACCAGCTGCAAATGCTTCTGCTGTCGCTAAAATCAGTTATGCACTTGGTTATGAAGTTGCCCATCAAACGCCTCCAGAATTAGATATTGATAGCTTTGTCACTGGCGTTCGTGCGGGTCATGCTCGTGCAAAACCTGCATATACTGAAGAAGAATTACAAAAAGCATATGCTGAGTTCCAGCAAGAAATGCAAAACAAGCAGCTCGAAAGCAATAAGCAAGCACAAAGTAGCAGCGATAATTTCTTAACAGAAAACAAAAGTAAAGCTGGGGTTAAAACCACTGCTTCTGGTTTACAGTACCTAACAACGAAAGAAGGTACAGGTAAACAACCGCAAGCCACATCAGTTGTTAAAGTTCACTACACAGGTAAGTTAGTGGATGGCACAGTATTTGATAGTTCAGTACAGCGCGGCGAGCCAATTGAATTCCCATTGAACCAAGTAATTCCAGGTTGGACTGAAGGTCTACAGTTAATGAAAGAAGGCGGTAAAGCCACTTTATATATTCCTTCAAACTTAGGTTATGGTGCTCAAGGTGTTCCAGGAACGATTCCACCGAACAGTACTTTAATTTTTGATGTAGAACTCATTGAAGTTAAATAATAAAACCGGTACAGGAGAGCTTTTCGCTCTCCTGCTTTATTTTGAGACTCGGTCATGAAATTACAGATCAGTATGTTGTGTTTGGCACTCTGCTCAAGCACTGTATTTGCCAAAGATGTCAGTAATAAAAGTAGTGCTGCAGAACAAGTCGGTTATAGTTTTGGTTATTTAATGGGACGCAGTAATGCTGAATCCATTAAAGACTTAGATATTGATGCATTTGTTGCAGGTTTAAAGGCAGCATCTAAAGGTCAAGCTTCGTCACTAACAGATGAAGAAATGACCCATGCCTTAACTCAATATAAAAAGCAAACCGAAGCGAAACAACTGATTGAACTGAAGCAAAAAGCGGATGCGAATGCCACCATTGGTTCAGCTTTCTTTGCTGAAAATGCCAAAAAACCGGGCATTCAGGTCACGAAATCTGGCCTGCAATATCAAGTCATTCAAGCCGGCAAAGGTAAGTCACCCAAAGCCAATTCAACAGTGAAAGTTCACTATGAAGGTCGCTTAATTGATGGCACTGTTTTTGATAGTTCAATTGCACGCAACCAACCTGCGATGTTCCAAGTGAGCCAAGTCATTCAGGGTTGGACAGAAGGTCTACAGTTGATGAAAGAAGGTGCAAAATATCGCTTCTTTATTCCTGCCAATTTGGGTTATGGTCAAATTGGTTCAGCAGACGTCATTGAGCCAAACAGCACACTGATTTTTGATGTAGAACTCATTGAAGTGCTCCCGAAATAACAAGACTCCCTTCAGGAGCATCGACAAATCTCGGTGCTCCTCAATATTTCTTCGTTCCATTATTTTCTTTTACAATTTTTTTGATTGATTTGACTTAAAATTCACATTGATATCTTATATTTATTTCACAAAAACTCATTTCCCTTTATTTTAAGTCTTCATCAACTGCGCAGCCGCACATAAGGATTTGACCATGACCGTTAAAATTAAGACTCGCGAAATTCAATATACAGCAGCTGATGGAACTCAACTTTTTGGCTATTTTGCCGCACCAGAGTCAGACACTGCGGTCGCAGGTGTGTTAGTTGCCCCGGAATGGTGGGGACGCAATGAATATACCGAACAACGTGCGCGCGAATTGGCAGAACAAGGCTATGCTGCTTTCGCTTTGGATATGTATGGTGACAAAAAAGTCACCACTGATGCAAAGCAAGCTTATGAATGGATGATGCAGACTTTTGATCATACTGACACCATCGTGACCCGTGCGTCTGCTGCATTAAACACTTTGGCACAGCAAAAGGAAGTAAATGCAGATAAACTCGCAGCTATAGGCTTTTGCTATGGCGGAAAAGTCGTGCTGGATTTAGCTCGTTCAGGTGCTGAATTAAAAGCAGTGGTGACCTTCCATGCAACACTTGCTACAGCGACTCCTGCACAAACAGGACAAGTCCAAGCAGAGATTTTAGTGCAACATGGTGAGCTCGATTCGATGGTGAGCTTAGATGATGTTGCAACCTTTAGAAATGAAATGGATGCTGCCCAAGTGCAGTATCAAATCAATATTTTTGAAGGTGCAAAGCATGGCTTTAGCAACCCGATGGCGGATGAACGTGCCAAAGCCAACGGCGTAGATTTAGCTTATAACGCTGCTGCAGAACAGCAAAGTTTAGCGGCCATGTATGCCTTGTTAGCACGCCAGCTTGGTTCTTAAAGCCATAAGAACCAATACCAATATTTAATTTATAAAAATGAGGAGAGCACAATGACAGAACTCAATTGTCCATATTGCAATTTTGACGAATATGACGTGATTGCAAAAAATGATTTTGGTGTTGTACTTCCTGAACCACATACACTGTCTAAAGGGCATGCTGTCATTGTCCCGCTACGTCATGTTGGTTCATTTTTTGAAATTACTGATAAAGAACGTAAAAGTTTAATGTCCTTACTTGAACAAGCGCGTAATGAATTAAATTTACGCTATCAACCCACTGGCTTTCATATTGGGTTTAATGATGGACAAGTTTTTGGCGAAGCCACTGAACATGTGCATATTCACATTATTCCACGTTATGAAAACCAAACATTGGCGCTTGATACCCGCTGGGGCTTTAAAAGCTAAACTTTAAATTTACACTCACTAAGGAGCTTCGGCTCCTTTTTTGATAGCCGCTATTTTTGCATTTCCCCTGATATACAGATTTCGTTTTGAACAAAAAGAATACCTATTGAAAGATGTATACTAGGCAGGTTTTTTCAATTTTGACTGTATTGCATGTTTAACTTTTCTGATGCCCTTCTCGACTGGTTTGATGTCCATGGTCGTCATGACTTACCGTGGCAAGTGAAGGATGGCCCTTACAAAGTGTGGGTTTCAGAAATTATGCTGCAACAAACCCAAGTCAAAACTGTCCTACAATATTTTGATCGATTTATTCAACGATTTCCGACTGTTGAAGATTTAGGCCATGCTTCTTGGGATGATGTGGCGCCCTATTGGGCTGGCTTAGGCTACTATGCACGGGCTCGGAACTTACACAAAGCCGCAGGAATTGTTGCACGTCAGGGACATTTTCCAAGCAAACTTGAGCAGTGGATGGAACTACCGGGCATCGGCCCGTCTACCGCGGGTGCGCTGATGTCTTTGGGTTTAAGACAATATGGCGTGATTATGGACGGCAACGTCAAGCGAGTATTGTCTCGTTTCTTTGCTATAGAAGATGATTTATCGAAACCTGTACATGAACGGGCCATGTGGCAACTGGCGACAGAGCTCTGCCCCACTGAACGCAACCACGATTATACCCAAGCGATTATGGATCTTGGTGCAACCGTTTGCACGCCGAAAAAACCACTCTGTTTATCTTGTCCCATGCAACAGCACTGCAAAGCACATGCTCAGGGTTTAGAAACTGAATTACCTTATAAAAAGCCTAAAAAGCCTGTTCCTGTAAGAGAAGCTCAAGTCATGCTGATTCAATCTGCAGGAGAATGGCTGTGGATACAACGTCCGAATAGCGGTCTATGGGGCGGTCTGTGGTGTTTACCTATTTTTGATCAACCCCATGAGTTTCAATCCCACACTCAGCAACTTGGACTGAAACCTACCACCACTCAAGTGCAGATATCACATAGCTTTACCCACTTCACTTGGCTTTTAGAAGCTACTGTATTTACCGTTGCTGCCGATCAAAAAGAACATTTGGCCATTGAATGCAACGCACAGTGGTTTACACCGATACAAGCCACTTCACTCGGTATTCCTACTGCAATGAAAAAACTCATTTCTACGCTAGAACTCGAAAGCCATTCTATGCCATAGTTTTGAACTGCTCATCAATTGAATAGGGACAAATGTGACTCAAGGATTTTTTCAGCTTCGCAAAGGGTTGTTCGGCGGTATTGGTTTTATTTTGCTTTTACTCAGCGCCTGTACGTCGACTCCACCCAAACCATCAGGCAGTACATTGCCTGCTCATGAAGTGAAAAAATTACAAAACATGCGTTTATCCAATCAATTGCCTGTTCCTGTTCATCAAGTCAAACGAAGTGCGCTTAAGGATACTTGGGGCGCAGCGCGTAGCCAAGGACGAAGCCACGAAGGCATTGATATTATTGTTCCACGTGGAACAAAAGTCCTCAGTGCTACAGAAGGTTTAGTTGCTGACTTACGTAATAACAATTTGGGTGGTAAAGTGATATGGATTATGGGGCCCGCAGGTTCTTGGCATTATTATGCGCATCTTGATGGTCATAAACGTGGCTTAAATGTCGGTGACTATGTCAAAAAAGGTGATGTCATTGGCTATGTAGGTAATACTGGCAATGCTCGACATACTGCACCACATTTGCATTATGGCATTTACTTGGGTGGTAAAGGTCGCAATGCCGTTAACCCCTATCCGTATTTACGTTAATTTTAGGAAACATACATGTCAGAAGCGTTGATCAATCGTCTGGTGGAATTTGCAGAATCTGGTAATCAACAAAAAATCAGCCTCAATGGACAGTCTTATCAGGGCTGGATCATGGAGATCACTGAAGAAGCATTACTCATCAGCACCGGCTACGCAGACAAATCAGGTAAAGATGTATGGATTCAATTTGCCGATCTCGATCAAGCGGAACTGTTGTATTGGGACAATAAAAACGATCAATGGACTGTCTTTAAAATTTAAGTCAAAAGGAGCATTCAACATGACGATACAACGCTGTGCTTGGTGCTCCGAAGATCCTTTATATATTGCCTACCACGACACTGAGTGGGCTAAACCTAGTTTTGATGAGCAGCATCTCTTTGAAATGCTATGTCTTGAAGGACAACAAGCGGGGCTGTCTTGGATCACTGTGCTGAAAAAGCGGGCCTGCTATCAGCAACATTTTTTTCAATATCCCATTGCCGAAATCGCAGCGTTGAGTGACCTACAATTACAAGAAAAATTACAAGATTCAGGTTTGATTCGCCATATCGGCAAACTCACTGCCATTCGTGATAATGCCAAAGCATGGCAACAGTTAAAAGCCCAAGGGATTCATCCGGTGGAATTTCTTTGGAATTTTGTCGAAGGTCAAATTGCCAATAATGATGTAGTTGAATATCGCAGCGCCCCTGCACAAACCGCTCAAAGTCAGGCCATGTCCAAAGCATTAAAAAAGCATGGCTTTAAATTTGTCGGCCCAACGACTTGCTATGCTCTGATGCAAGCTATCGGCATGGTCAATGATCATGAAAATCACTGTGACTTTAAATACACGCACGCAGAATGACCTCAAAAACAGAAAGGATAGAATAATGAGTGACAATACAATTCAAGCCTATGCAGCAATGAACAGTGGTGAAGCCCTTGTTCCCTACCAATTTGATGCAGGTGAATTACAAGCCCATCAGGTTGAAGTCAAAGTCGAGTATTGCGGTCTTTGTCACTCAGATATTTCTATTATCCAAAATGATTGGAAATCTTCGGTATATCCTGTAGTCCCTGGGCATGAAGTGATTGGAACCATTACCCAACTCGGCAGCGAAGCCAAAGGACTGAAAATCGGACAACGTGTGGGCATAGGCTGGACAGCAGAAAGTTGTCAACACTGTGACCCATGTATCGATGGTCGCCAAGTGCAATGTACTGGAACCAAGACAGCGACAATCGTCGGTCATGCAGGTGGCTTTGCCGACAAAGTCCGTGCTGGCTGGCAATGGGTTATTCCGCTTCCAGATGATCTTGATCCAACCAGTGCTGGTCCTCTGCTCTGCGGCGGGATTACGGTATTTGATCCCATTTTACAGCACCAAATTCAGGCCATTCACCATGTTGCCGTGATCGGCATTGGTGGTTTAGGTCATATGGCGATTAAACTGCTCAAAGCTTGGGGCTGTGAAATTACCGCATTTAGTTCAAACTTAGATAAAACCGATGAACTTAAAGCCATGGGTGCTGACCATGTGGTGAATAGTCGTGATCTTGCTGCAATTAAAGCGCAGCGTGGGAAATTCAATTTGATTTTAAGCACGGTCAATGTGACGTTGGATTGGCAAGCCTATCTTTCGACTTTGGCACCGAATGGAAGCGTTCACATGCTCGGCCTAGCACTTGAGCCGATGCAAATCTCCGCAGGTATGCTGATCAGTGGTGCTAAATCTGTCACTGGCTCATCAACAGGCTCTCCTGCAGCACTGCGTGAATTACTTCGATTCGCCGCACGTCAAAATATTGCACCACAAATTGAAATGTATCCAATGTCTCAGGTGAATGAAGCGATTGAACGTTTGCATTCAGGAAACGTGCGTTATCGTGTTGTGCTGAAAGCTGATTTTTAACGCTAAAAATCTAAGCCCAAAAAGCCTGCTGCATGCAGGCTTTCTTCTGCCCTTTATACACTCATCAAAATTAGACGGTGTTTGTATTTATGCATTCCTTACGCAGTTTCGAGCGGGTCTAATCATCTTCAGCACACTCACGCTTATGGCGTGCCAACCCGAACAGCACACTCAAGCCCAAAGCCAGCAGAATTTTATCTGTAAATCTTTAATTCAAGGTTTTTTGAGTGCCCAAAAACTGACGCAATATGAACTTGAGCAGATCCAACCGATCACCAGCGGCGGGTTACATCAGCAGCTATATATTTATAAAGCCAAATCTGAAAACGGCATGAATATCATGCCGCAGCAAGCCAAACTTCGCTTTGCCTGTGAACAAATGACCGCGCGGCAATTTCAAATCAAGCTACATCCGCATCCATTTCCAGAACAGACCTTACTCAGTATCAAACTTCCAGAAGCACAGCACATGCAGCAGTTGACTGCTTTTCGCCTGCCTGAGATGCAAAGTCATTGATCGTTCATATTGAACTGAATCATTACTGCTGCTTATTTTAAAATTTCGGGAAATGCCGTTGCAGTTTTGCTTTTACCCAACTGCACTTTCATTTTTTGTAGCATTTGATAAGGCTGTTGCTGCACAAACATATTCACGAAACTGAGCGGAATGGAACCTTCCGGATTGGCGTAGCCATAGGTCGAAACTTTGACCTTTTGATTGCCTAAACGCTGGAAGGTCCAATCGCCCTCATAGTCGGTGAGGCGTACATAATTGGGATTGATCGGATAACCTTTTTTCACCGCTTTATTTTGGATGCTAATAATGCCCTGTGCATCTTTACGCATTTTGCCTTGTACCACTAAATCACGGTCTTTCAAGGGAAAAGGGAAATCCAGCACCATATATAAGCTGAATTCACCTTTCTGGTCATCACGGGATAAGACTTTGACACTGCCCATATAAGGGACCCAATTCACTGCATTTTCCACATCTAAAATCAGGGAAACCGCTTTTTCGATGGGCACATCAAAACTAGTTTCAGCTTTGTATTGAAAGACAGGATTTTGAGCATTTTGGTAGGTCCAAACTTTAATATTATTTTTATTAATCGTGAGTTTGGCATTATCCATAGTTTTCGCTTGTACTGCCGCAGTGAATGCGACAGCACAGGCCATAAAGATGACTTTTTTCATTCCATTGATCGTCTTATTTTAATTTTATGCTGTTGTTATAACGGATTTTAACGCGCTTTTATACGTCAATATCGTTAAAACCCAGTACATCTTTCATATCGTACTTACGTGCTTCACGACCGACTACCCATGCAGCTGCACGTACTGCACCAGAGGCAAAGTTCATACGGTTGGTCGCTTTATGGGTAATTTCAACACGTTCGCCATCCGCAATAAACATCGCAGTATGTTCACCAACAATGTCACCACCACGAATCGTTTGGAAGCCAATGGTTTGACGTTCACGTGGACCCGTATGACCTTCACGGCAATACACAGCATCTTGTTTTAGGTCACGTCCTAAAGCACCGGCAATAGCTTCGCCCCACATTAGCGCTGTACCTGATGGTGCATCAACTTTATGACGATGATGAGCTTCAATCACTTCAATATCCACAGTATCGCCAAACACTTTTGATGCCAATTCAAGAAGTTTGATTGAAACGTTTACACCGACAGAATAGTTCGCTGCATAGACCACTGGGGTTTCTGTTGCTGTTTCATCGAGATAAGCTTTTTGCTCATCATTCATACCTGTGGTACCAATGACAATCGCAACACCTGCTTCACGGCAAAGTTTAAGATGCTGTGCCGTTGCTGCAGGAGCAGTAAAGTCGATCACGACATCACAATCTTTTAAAACCTCAACAAGGTTACCGACAACCTTTACGCCAACCGCGCCAATCCCTGCAAGTTCACCGGCATCCGCACCGACTAAGCTACTTTCAGGACGTTCTACCGCAGCAGCCAATTGATAGCCAGCTTGCTGAACCGCCTGAATTAAGATGCGTCCCATACGACCGCCTGCGCCCAAGATACCAATACGTGGAGCTGCTGACATAACATTTTCCTAATGTTGATTCGAAATTGGTCTTACTATATCAAAACTCCATGCGCAGGCTAAGTTACAAACAAAAAAATCCTGCATTTTCCGAAGGCATTTTGCAAATCAAGCTCTTCGACAGATGCTGACTATTCCCTCACCAAGTTTGGGCATTTTCACGGTATGATAGGCGCGTTCTATTGATCTTGAATATTCATGAAAACCCTATTGTATCTTTGTGCGGCAGTCTGTATTGCACTGGCATGGCTGATTCCGATTCATTACCGACCTTGGGCCACGTATACCGGTGAGCTTTATACCTTCTTTGCCCTGTTTGCCTTAGCGGCAACGTTCTTTAAAGAAAAGCTCATGGTGGCAAAAATTTCCTTGCCCCTGTTGCTCTTAGCGCTGATTCCCTTCATCCAACTGGCTTTTGGGCAGGTGTATTATTTTAGTATTGCCTTGCTCTGTATGCTGTTTGTGTTCAGCTTCTGGCTGTGTATCAATCTTGGTTTCAGCCTCTCGCAAGGTACGGAAAAACGCGAAAAAACCTTCCTATACCTGAGCTATACCTTTGTTGCTTCGGGTGTCATGACCGGACTCATCGCAATATGTCAGTGGTTAGATTTTGACTCGTTTCTTCCTTTTGTGATGAAAATTAGTGGAACTACGCGCCCATTTGCAAACTTTGCTCAGCCGAATAACATGGCCACGTTTCTGCTCATGTCCTTGTTAGCCTGCTTATATGTTTATGAACAGCAAAAAGTTAAAACCCGCTATTTGGTCGCTTGTGCAATTCCTATTTTAATTGGGGTCGCGCTCAGCCAATCTCGCACCTCTTGGGTGGCAAGTATCTGCGTCCTAATCTATTTGGCTTATGCACAGTACAAAGATTATATCCGTCTTCGCTGGTTTTACAGCTTGGCATGGTTTATCGGCTTTGTGGCACTGATTGTATTGATGCCAAAATTAAGTCAAATCATGAGCCAAATGTCCGACATGAATATTCAAGAAAGTCGTGACGTGGTCAAACGTGCTGGTGGCGATATGTCTCGTTTAGCCATTTGGCAACAAATGGCGCATGCCGTAGCTGCACAGCCTTGGTTTGGCTATGGTTGGCATCAAACCAGTAGCGCTTTTGTCTCGATCTCTGACACGGTACAAGGGCCTGTATGGATTCGTAGCTCACACAATTTTATTTTGGATTTCTTATTGTGGAATGGCGCCATTATTGGTGTGCCGTTCTTGGCCTATTTCGCTTATTGGGGCATCCAATTACAGAAGTTAGCCAAGTCTGCATTATCTGTGATTGGCCTATTGATGGTCGGTGTCTTCGTTATTCATGCCATGTTGGAGTTTCCGCAAAACTACGCATATTTCTTACTGCCTGCGGGTTTTATTATCGGGATTCTTCAAGCAGCGAAGCCACAGACGGCTACTTTGAGCCTGTCTCCGTGGTTTATCCGCATTGTTTTCGTGATTGGCGCCGTGCTGATTACGGTGATTTATCGTGATTATGCCAATGCAGCGATTCAGCTGGGTCAGGCATCAAAATATGAAAAAACACCGGAGAAAATCACCAACCATGAGCCGATCTATTTACTCACGGAATTTAGACATCGGGTAGCGATTATTCGTTTAAATCCATATTCCATCGTTTCTGAACAAACCATTCAGGATACTGAAAAATTGGTTCGCAGCTATCCAGCGAAATACCACATCATTAAATATGCACGTTTATTGGCATTTAATGGTCGTGAGGCTGAAGCACGTCATCAGCTACAGCGTCTTAAAAATATCTATAGGCTCGACATGAGCTATGAGAGTTTATTACCGCCTACAGCACAGCCGAAACCTTAAAACGCTCAATAAAAAAGCCTGCAATTATGCAGGCTTTTTTATACCTGAGTTCACATCACAGCGAACTCAAGCAAATCATTTCAATTAATCAAACAAACGGTCGAAGAATGATTTTTTCTTCGGAGATGATTTATTGTCATCGCCATCCATCGTGTCTTGTAACTCTTTCAACAATTCACGTTGACGAGCCGTTAAGTTCACAGGCGTTTCCACCACGATACGGCAGAGTAAGTCACCGGTCATGCTGGTACGTACAGGCTTCACACCTTTACCACGTAAGCGGAACAATTTACCAGTTTGAGTCCCTTCAGGTACTTTCAAGCTCACACGACCATCGAGTGTCGGAATTTGAATTTCTTTACCCAATGCAGCATCTGCAATGCTTACAGGCACATCCATATATAGGTCAGCGCCATCACGTTGGAAGATTTCGTGTTCACGTACCACCACTTCTACATATAAGTCGCCTGCTTGGCCATCACGGATCGCCTCGCCTTTGCCACTTAAACGTACGCGGTCGCCATTGTCCACACCTGCAGGAATGGTCACCTCTAAAGTTTGCTGACGGTCAGAAACCCCTGAACCATGACATTTATTACATGGGTTCTTAATGATTTTACCTTGACCACGACAGGTGCTACAGGTTTGCTGCACAGAGAAGAAGCCCTGTTGCATACGCACTTGACCGGCACCATGACAGGTTTTACAGGTTTCAACGTCATTCGGATTTTTAGATCCTTTACCATCACAGGCATCACATGGCGCTGGCGCAGTAAAGGTAATGGTTTTTTTCACGCCCTTCACAGCTTCCTCAAGGGTAAGCTCCATAACATAGCGTAAGTCTGAACCACGGCGTGCACGTTGCTGACCACCACGGCCACCACCGCCAAATGCGCCACCGAATATGTCACCAAACTGACTAAAGATATCTTCTGCGCTAAAACCGCCACCGAAGCCACCGCCGCCGCCCATGCCGCCTTCAAAAGCTTGATGTCCCATACGGTCATACATACTACGTTTTTCGCTGTCCGATAAAACTTCATATGCTTCTGCAGCTTCTTTGAATTTTTCTTCAGCTTCTGGGTTATCTGGATTACGGTCAGGGTGATACTTCATCGCCAACTTACGGTAGGCTTTTTTAATTTCATCATCACTTGCGGTTTTAGATACACCTAAAACCTCATAATAATCACGTTTAGCCATGTCTGGCGATGCTCCTCACGGAATTTAATTTAATACTTAACTGTGGTCTGAAATTGGGGAATCAAACCATTTTTTCAAGGGGTAGGCAGGAAAAAAATAAATCGACTTAGAAAACAGCCTTATTTTTAACGAATTTGGATAGACCTTGGATCCATGCATTTAATAGATACAAAAAGGCAATCGAAGAAAAGATCACACCAATTACCGTGCATGCAGTCACCCAAAGATAGGTGTCCCAATAATAGAAAAATAAAGGAATAAACCACAGTGCGGCAAAAATGGCCATCATGGAATAAATCACGACGGTGCGCATGACCCAAAGCGCTTGGGCTTGTAGCCAAACTTCTGTAGAATCGATTTGAGTCACTTTGCGTGCAAAACCGTAGGCAAATACACCACTAATCAGGGTAAATAAAGCGAAAAACATGAAGACATAAGAAATCGCAATATAACGGCGATACTTAGCTAAACTCTCTGCTGTCATCTGTGATTCAACCCCGTACACCACAATATGCCGCGCTGCACTTGTGGTAGTTTTACTTTTTAAAAATGTCTTTGTAGATCAGGTGCTACTATAGAGAAAAATTCAATATTTCGCACCCAATATTATGACACTTTTAAGGATTCTGCTGAGTTTTTTTCACTTTAAACCACTGTGCATATAGCGCAGGTAAAAAGAACAAGGTCAGCAGGGTCGCCACGATCAATCCACCCATAATCGCCACGGCCATTGGACCGAAGAAAATACTGCGAGAAAGTGGAATCATCGCCAATACAGCGGCCAATGCAGTCAACACAATGGGACGGCAACGACGTACCGTCGCATTGATAATCGCATCCCAAGCCGACTCCCCGGACTGAATATCTTGTTCAATCTGATCAATCAAAATCAGTGAATTGCGCATAATCATTCCTGACAGTGCAATCGTGCCGAGCATTGCCACAAAACCAAAGGGTTTATTGAACAATAACAGGAATAACACCACGCCAATAATGCCCAAAGGTGCAGTTGACATACTCCCACCACCAAGCTAAGAGCTATGGTGGGGGAATCTTTGCGACCCATGCAATCTTAGAGATTGCACCTTTCGATACCGCACTGCGCTGACAGTATGGCGGTACAGGAACTCTTTATA
>NZ_VPCH01000091.1:0-6095 GCF_013418285.1 Acinetobacter sp. YH12152 | reverse complement strand
TATAATCATCGAAGAATTCAAAAGGGTTTGGGTTTTAAGACACCAAATCAAATGGCCGAAGACTTTTATAAGTTGGCTGCCTAGAATCTCCCAAGGGAAAGTCTCCTGATAATTCAGCGTATATCAATTCAATAGGATTTCCATCCGCATCCACAACTAAATAGATTATAGAACTATTTCCACCAACGTTATTAGAAATAGCTTGGTCTTTCACTCCTGCCTTATGTTGATGCACTCGCATATGAGAGGCATCAATAGAAACCTATTCTTGATTTGCATCATTTGATATTAATTTAAAGACTTAGACCATTGATTATGCGCCAGCATTGTTGGAATGCATAACAAGTAGGTATGTGGTTTGTCGATTGAATTTTACTTTCTCACTATTTTTTTATACAGCAAATGTCAACAGCACCTAACTTTTATAAATATATATTATAAAAAAATTGTTTTTAATTAAGATTAATTTTATTACTAGGTATCCCCAAGATTATACTATCAGACATATTTTAAAGAAAAGAAGTGTAGCAAGTTGCTACACTTCTTGATTTTTCTCTACCAACTCTTTCAATAGATTTTCTAATTTTTCTAAACTAGCATCATCAAAATGAGAAATTTTTAAAGAAACCTTTAATAACTTATCATTAAATTTAATATTTCCAGCAACTTTCCCAGCATATTCAATTTTTTTTACAAGCGATGTTGATGGAGAATCGTTATTATCTTGAACTAGATATTTCGTAGCTTGTGCAACAGCCTTAGTTTGCTCAAGTTGGCCATTCTTTACTTTTGTCCAAACAGTTAACAAGGCTTTTTCAGCACGTTGTTTTATTTCGTCGTGATCTGCAAGAAATTTTTTAAAAGCTGTTGCAGCAGTTCGACCTAATAACTGGGGCTCATTTACCAAATCATTCAAGATGGCTTTAGGCAACTTTTCAAAAGATAAATATTTATACATGTCTTCGCGATTTAAGCCTAAAGACTTCGCTAAACGTTGTTTATTTTTCTTTAAATTTTCATCCAAACCTACTAGACCAATATAGATTTCGAAGTCTGTTAAATCCTGGCGTTTTAAATTTTCAGCTAGTGTAAGTAGTGAAGCTTCTTCATTATTTGCATCAATAATAATGGCTTCAATGGTCGATTTTTTTAGAATTTCATGCGCACGTAATCGACGTTCACCTGCAATTAGTTCAAATTTTAAATTTTCAAGTTTACGAACAGTGATGGGTTGCAACAAACCAACTTCATCGATCGATTCAGCCAGTTCTTTGATTTCCTGCTCATCAAATTTTCTACGCGGTTGATAAGGACTCCGTGAAATGTCTTCAATGGGGACATTTCGTCTAAATTCCTTTAATTCCTTGATATTATCTTTTTGAGCTAATTGATGCTTTTGAGTATTTTGTTTCAGCTTTTGAGCTAAAAGTTCTTTTGCAGTTGCCATAAAATTCTCAATCAGTTAACTTTAGCTAAAACTTCTTTAGCTAAACTTTCAAAAGCCTTTCGAACCTTTCCACTTTTGTCTAGCTTAAGTAAAGACTGCTGCATAATTGCGGCTTGATTTACTTTTGTACTTTGTGGAATAGTCGTTTCCATAATATAGCCCACTTGCTTAAATGCTTCATCACGAATGAGTTTACAAACATTTTGTCTCTCATCGTGCTTAATAAGTAGTGCACCTAATAATTGTAGCTCCGGATTGATTCGCTTTATTTTTTCTAAATGATTAAGTAAGTCTGTAACACCATATAGACCATATTGTGAGCCAGATTCAATCGGGATAATTACATGTGTTGAAGATGCTAAAGCATTACTCGTCAATAGTTTTAAACTTGGAGGGCAGTCAATTAAAATAAAATCATAAAGATCTTTTAATAGTTCTAATTTTGTAGTGAGTTCTTCTGATGGTCTTGGCGCATCTTCTTTTAATTGGTCCTCAGTTTTTCCTAAATTGAGAGAACCATAAATTAGTGAAACATTATCAAAATTAGTATCTTCTTCTAAAGCGTCAGTAAGTAATGAGACATCACCTACTAATAACTCAGCGGTTGTTACTCCAACTTCACTTGGATGTTTTAAACCAATATGCAAGCTAGCATTTGCTTGAGGATCTAAATCAATCACAAGCACTTTTTTTCCTAAGTTTGCTAGCTCAGAGGCTAAATGAACAACTGTTGTTGTTTTACCACAACCACCCTTGTGATTCGCAACAGCAATAATTTTTGCAGACATACTTGTCAAATCATTCTATATTTAAAATTACTATTAATATAAATAACTTTGGGCTAAGTTACTACACCTTTTAAATTTAAAACAGTCATTTGTATAACGCTAAAGCAATTTTAAATTTAAAGTTTTATATAGCTAGCTTATTTAATAATTAATAGTAATTAATAATTAAGTTAATTAATAATTAAGTTGATATTTTTCATTTAAAAACAATACCATATCAACTTTAAGGTGGAGGTTTTGTCATCTTAAAGTGGAAGAGTTGTCTTCTATAAGTGGAAAGATGATCACTTTAAAGTGGAATATATGTCACTGTAAAGTGGAGTATTTGTCACTTAAAAGTGGAGTATTTGTCACTATGGTGGAATGTTTTTCACTGTTAATTATAAAATATATGTATTATCATTTAAAACATATATAAAACAATTATTTATGATGTTGATAACTTAATGAATTTAAGAGCAAGAGTGGAAAAAAAATCACTTACAAAAATAATATTGTGGATAAAGTTGCAAGGCTTTTTTTTACTACACCATTTTTTGATATATTCATTGATCTAAGAGTGGAAAGAATTTCACGCACTCACCCTAGAATGCAGATATTTTGTTCTTATGACTAAACTCGATATTTTTTTTCAGTGATCTGCGTTTTTAAAAGTGGAAAACTTGTCATATCGAAATAGGTTAATTGATTATTTAAAATCCATTATGGGTGTTTATTCATCAATCCGTATCTCTATAAAGAATCAAAAACATCTAAAAGTGGAGTATTTGTCATCTTGGAGTGGAATTTAAAAATATATTTCCACTTTAATGGATTTTTACCTAAATTTGGTGACAAGTATTCCACCTTAGTTTTTTTTAGGTGAAAGTGTTGAATCTTTTTCCACTTTTTTATATAACATGCATAATCAAGTTAAGCACACTTAAAATAGTTAATACACTTTATGTCAGAACTAAGCCATAACAAAGAAGAGCTGGATTCAATCCCGTACTGCATAGGTAATATTCGTCACAATGGGGTTGTAAGTACTAGCAATCGTTTGATACGACCTATTGAATTGTCAGCGAATGAATATAAAGCACTTTTATATGCGATGGCTGTTGCCAATTACGGTGAGAAGAATCATATCGATAAAGAGATTAGTGAACAAACATACATCTATCTGTATAAAGATGATTTAGCTGAATTACTGGGATTAAGTAAGCGAAATTCAATTAATGTAGCCATTGATCGAATTTACAAAGAACTTTCATCCCGTGTGGCGCACTTTGTAATTGAAGAACCTGTAGATGATATAAAGAAAAAGACTAAAAGAGTTCACTCGGTTGTCCCTATTATCCGTGAGTTAAGATGGGAAGATGATTCAAAGAATGCACTTCAAATCAGATTTACCAGTGAAGTATTACCTTACTTTACTCAATTAGCTGGTGGTAATTTTACTACATACCAACTAAAACATTTATTTGCTCTAGATTCAGTTGCAAGTATGAGTCTTTATACCTATTTCATAAAAAACGAATTCAAATTTAAGACTCAAGAAATCTACGAAGTTCCATTATTATTAGAGAATCTCAAAGCTCTAATTGATATAAATGAAACTAAATATGACCGTTGGGTCGATTTTCGACGTTATGTATTAGATAAAATTGTAGCTGAAATTAATGAAAACACCGATCTACAGTTAGAATATGAAACAATTAAAAAAGGACGCCCTATTGTAGGCGTAAAATTTAAACTACATCATCGTGGTTTTGAAAAGCCTGTAATTGAAAATAAAAAGGCCGAAAAATTAAAGATCTACTTAGATGTTCCATTTGAAGATAATGCTGAGGTAAAAGATCTAGGTGCAAAATTCGATACCACTGTACGTTCATGGTATATTTTTAATGATGATGCTAATTATTTACAGCTTGAAAAGTGGTTTAAGACTGTAGGTTGCCTCACAGACTCTCAAGCAAACGTTGTTATCAATGATTCATTATTTCAAATGGATTTTGCTGAAGTTGGAATGAGCTTAAGTGACTTTAAGAGAAAAATGAAAAATAAATTGAAAACTGATAGTAAATTTGTGGAAGACATCAAGGATCGTCTAAATGAAATTTTCGGAAAGGATGTTATCTAGGAGTGTAGCAACTTGCTACACTTTTATCACTTGGAGCGTAAAACCTCGTGGTTCAGCACGAGGATATAAGCGACTGGCGTAAGCCATACGACATGGAATGTCGTATTAAATATCTTTGTTGTTCATTACTTAAAATATTATTGTTAAAATAAGCACATGAAAACACTTAAACTCCGCATAAAAGACAAACACGCAAAGGTGCTGATTAAATTAGCATCTGAGGTGAACTTTGTTTGGAATTATGTGAATGATTTAAGTTTTAAGCACCTAAAAAGAAAAGGTGAATTTCTATCTGCATTTGATATTGCTCAATACACCAAAGGCGCATCTAAAGAGTGTAGTTTGCACAGCCAAACCATTCAGGCTGTCACCGAAGAATTAGTCACACGCAGAAAGCAGTTTAAGAAAGCCAAACTCAAATGGCGTGTTAGCAACAAGAAGTCAGCAAGAAAATCACTTGGATGGATACCGTTTAAGAAAGTAGCGATCAAATACGCTGATGGATATGTTCAATATGGTAAACATCAATTCAAGCTATGGGATAGCTATGGATTAAGCAAATATGCTGTTAGAACTGGTTCATTTGTTGAGGACAGCCGTGGGCGTTGGTACGTGTGCCTTGTGGTCGATTCATCGAATCAAGAAAAACCAACAGCAACCAAAGCCATAGGTATTGATCTAGGTTTAAAAGATACTGCAACCTGTTCTGATGGTACGGTTATTTCAAACCCCAAGTTCTATCGCCAATACGAAAAGAAATTAGGTATTGCTCAACGAGCAAGGAATAAAAAACGTGTACGTGCATTACACGCCAAGATTGCAAATTGCCGTAAAGACCATTTGCATAAGGCAAGTACATTACTTGTTAAAAATAATGCACTCATAATTGTAGGTAACTTAAGTGCCAAAAAGCTTGTAAAAACTAAAATGGCAAAGTCTGTTTTAGATACAGGGTTTTCAGCACTAAAAACAATGCTCAAGTATAAATGCGAGAACGCAGGGGTAATGTTTGAAGAAGTCAATGAAGCCTATACCACCCAAATCTGTTCGTGCTGCGGTGAGATCACCTCAAGTAGTCCGAGAGGTAGGACAGGTCTTGGAATAAGAGAATGGTCATGTGAGTGTGGTGTCACTCACGATAGGGACTTAAATAGTGCCATGAACATTCTTGCGCTTGGGCATAAGCGTCTAGCTGTAGGAATCACCTCCGTTTAAGGGAGGTGAGGATGTCAACGGCTATTCTTAGTTCAAGAAACCACTTATAACTTTAATTAGTAAAACAGTTATATTGAACGTTCATTTCAACAGAGATGGATCCGTAAATTTGAACAACTCCTATAAGTGATATTCTGCTCCTCAAATGATGTTATAAACATCAATATATGGAGTATTTTATGGCACGTAGACCAAGAAGAAATCATTCAAACGACTTTAAGGCTAAGGTAGCACTTGCTGCGATCAAAGCAGAAAAAACACATGCTGAATTGAGTTCTGAGTTTAATGTCCATCAAAACCAAATTATTGACTGGAAAAATCAATTGATCTCAGCTTCCTCGCAAGCTTTCGATCAATCAAAAGCTCCATCAGAACCCCCCATTGATCTTAAAAAGTTACATGCAAAAATCGGTGAGCAGGCATTAGAAATTGATTTTTTAGAAGGTGTGTTGAAGAAACTGGGCCGCTTCAACCACAAAAGTTAATCGACGACTCACTTCAGATTTCAGTATCTAAGCAAGCT
>NZ_VPCH01000090.1:0-6104 GCF_013418285.1 Acinetobacter sp. YH12152 | reverse complement strand
TCATGAAATACGGTATTCTGATGTGACAAAACCTGAATCCTGGTCGTTAAAGTGTTTGTTTGCACTCATATTTTAACTGTTAGGACTCAGGTTTTTTTATTTAAAGCAAACTATGGGACAGCAGTGCCTGAACGTCTCCTTTTTTTGACCGCTAATTTTTAGCGAATCTGTGCTTCATCTAAATGGCGAGCGCCTTCCAGGATCATACGAATCATAATCATGGTTTGTTCGGCAACTTCTTTGCGTTGTTCTGTCGGTAGATCAATGACTTTTGCACCCATGTTAAACACCAATTGGGTAATACCACGTGCCACGATGTCAGGATGAGCCAACTTACTCTGATTTAAACGTTCTAGGACGATTAAATCTTCTCTTAATTCTTGTTGGAAATAGTTAAGTTGACGCTCAACTGCATTTTTATAGGAATGCGAACCAGTATAGCCTTCACGAAGTAAAAGGCTTAAGTTGCCTTCATCGGCATCTAGCTGCTGAATAAATACTTCAACTGAACTACGAATAATACTGCTTTGGCGTGATGCCTGAAGGCGTGCTTCATGCAAAATTTGACGTAACACACCGCCAGCTCGATCAATCAATTCAATGGCTAATTCATCAATATCTTTGAAATGACGATAAAAACTATTTGGAGCAATGCCAGCTTCACGTGCAACTTCACGCAAACTCAGTGATGAAATACTTTTTTGTGGACCAATTAAATTAAGCGCTGCCTGAAACAGTTCTTCCTTGGTAATCGTTGCTTTACGACCTACAGTGCGAACTGTAAGTGGAGTTTCAGCTTCAGAATGTAATTCTTCCTGGTACATGTTAACCATATTCGTCTGTGCAGACTGAGTCATATTTTTTAATAGATTAAAAACATTAACATATTATAGCGTCTGCTAATAGCTTTTGTGAAAATGTCGATTAAATGCACAAGCGTATATACAAATATATATACATATGTATAATAATTAAAAACCTCCCATGAGTTGTATTTGATTATGCATGTACTCGAAAAAGCGAAAAAGCCTTTAAACGCACTCAAAGACAGTGTTGTAGACGTCAATGCGGTAAATTTCTGGTTGCAGAAATTTAATCCGTTATGGTCTGGTAATCAGGCTCTCGGCAAAATTGTACAAAAAGAAAATGCAGCAAATGAGATGGTCAGCCTAACTATACAGGTGAACCGTTTGTTTAAAATGGGTGAAGCTGGTCAGCATCATCCTGTTTTTGCTCGTGTAAATGGGATCCGTTACGAACGTACTTATAGTTTGACTCAGTTAGATGATCAACACGTATTGCTTAGCGTAAAAAAAGTGAATACGGGTATTGTGAGTACTTGGCTGGTAGAACAAGCACAAGTTGGTGACATCTTAGAATTTGGTCAGCCTTTTGGTGATATGACTTTGGTGTCAAATTCTACACCCTTGCTACTATTGGCTGCGGGTAGTGGTATTACGCCAATGTTGAGTTTGTTGAAAGGGATGAGCAAAACTAAGCAAATTGCGGAGCAACCAATTCAGTTAATGTATTGGGTTAAGTATCACGATGATGCTGCATTCAAATTACGCTTCGAAGCTTTGGCAAATCAATATCCAAACTTTAAATTTCAAATTTTCTTTACCCAAGAAGATGTTGCCGATCCACGATTAAATGCCGCTCACGCTGCTCAAATTGACGACATTGAGCACAGTACTGTGTTTGCATGTGGTCCATCGGGTTTCGTCACTCAGGCCGAAGCGTTATTTGATCATGCACAGTGCTTTATGAGTGAAGCATTTAGCATGAGTCCAATCGCAACGGATGATATTGGCTTTGTGAATGTCACGCTTACGCAATCCAATAAAACCGTCAGTATTCCAAAAGGCCAATCAATTCTAGCAAGTCTTGAGCAGCAAAATATCAAACCTAATCACGGTTGCCGTATGGGCATTTGTAATAAATGTGCCTGCAACAAAGTAGAAGGTTCGACTAAAAATATGGTCAATGGTAGCCAAAATACAGAGCCGGGTAATTTACTCAAAATTTGTGTGAACTCAGCACAGTCAGATCTTGTTATTGATTTATAAGGTAGAAAAAATATGAACATGCCTGTAAAAATTGAATATTTTAAAAATCCAAAAAACCGTGAGTTAACCCAATCGCAATTAGACGAACTTGCGCGTGAGCTTGATGCCATTAAGCAAGAAGTTTTAGATGACTTAGGTGAAAAAGACGCGAAATACATTCGCCGAGTGTATTCGACAGTTCGTTATTCATCTATGGCAGGTCGTGCTTTATTGTTTGCAGGTTGGTTCCCACCAGCGTGGATTTTAGGCACAGGTCTTTTAGGTTTTGCCAAAATCATGGAAAACATGGAATTGGGTCATAATGTCATGCACGGTCAATATGACTGGATGAATGACCCTAAATTCAATGGTCAGACCTACGAATGGGATATCGTAGGGACAGCAGATAACTGGCGCCAAACACATAATTTTAAACATCATACCTATACCAACATTAAAGGTATGGATGATGACATTGGTTATGGTCTCGTTCGTTTGTTCCCAGAACAGCGTTGGAAGCCGGGCTATTTATTACAACCGATTTATAGCATTCCATTTTGCTTATTGTTCCAATGGGGTGTTGCCATTCAAAACCTTGAATTGGGTAAATACTTTAAAGGTCGCAAAACAAAACAGCAGACCAAAGAAGAATGGAAGCCAATGCAAGCCAAAATCGGCAAGCAATTATTTAAAGACTATGTGTTCTTCCCGCTTATTGCAGGGCCTGCAGCATTACCTGTGCTCACAGGGAACCTCGTTGCGAATGGTCTTCGTAATATTTGGACATTTAGTATTATTTTCTGTGGTCACTTCACCAAAGATGTTGAAGTTTTCCCGAAAAAAGTACTTGAAAATGAAAGCCGTGGACATTGGTACATGCGTCAAATCCGTGGTTCTTCAAACCTTACTGGTTCAGAAGCATTTCACATTTTGACAGGGCATTTAAGCCATCAGATCGAACACCATTTATACCCTGACGTTCCTGCACGTCGTTATCGTAAAATGGCGCCAAAAGTGCAGGCGGTCTGTGAAAAATATGGTTTGAACTATAACAACGCAAGTTTAGTGAAACAGTACGGCAGTGTACTAAAACGTATTGTGAAATATGCGTTTCCATTTAAAAAGTAATAAACGCTACACTAAATTTACGGGAAAAAAAGCCATGCAATTGCATGGCTTTTTTATATTAACTTTGGGGAAAATATTTATTTCAATTTTTGATATGTAATTTGAGGATCTTAATCAAATTCATATAATTTCCTTTTTTAGCCATACGAATGACCAATTCAATTTCTTCTTTCGTCCACATCTGGCGAGTGGCTGAGAAGGCAAATTGAGCAAGGAGTACAAATGGATTTTCGCCAAATTTAATATGGAGGCCTTTGACATATTTCGGTGGATTGAATTGATTCATATTCTTTTCCCGCTTTTAATATTTGACCGCATTATTTCTAATTAATGAGAAAAATAGCACACTATAAAGTCAAAATAAAAGCAGAATTTTCAAAATTTAATCATATATTAGAGCGACTTAAATTTAAGTTTGTGATTGTTAACTTTGATTAATAAACCAAACTAAATCACTCGACTTTAGTCGAGTTCAGGTAGGCGTTTATCCTTTCCATTCATGAAATGGTGGGTGGCCAATTCGAACATAGCGAGGTCTTCATCGCTATTTCCATAGGCATAAACATGCTCATAGTCTTGAAGGTTAAATTGCTCCAAAACGCGATTTTTCTTTTGCTCACCACTACAGTCTAAGGTTTCATATAAACCAGTCAGTTTTTGGTTATTGGTTGCAGTTTCAGTACAGATCAGTTTGACCCCGAGCTTTTCAGCCACAGGTTTAAGATATAAATCGACGGATGCAGAAACCAATACGACTTCATGACCGCGTTTTTGGTGTTGCTGTAATTGTTCATACAGTGAAGGATTGAGTTCTGCCATCAAATGTTCAGCATATTGCGCTGCTTGATTTAAAATGTGCTCATGATTGGCTTGGCTAAACATTGCGGCATATAGGCGAGGACGCATTGCATGGGCAGGATATAGCTTGAGATAATAGCCTTGAATCCAAGGGAGAATTTTAATCCCTTGGCGCACGATATGTCGTTTAGGCAGGGAATAGAAGATGAACCCTGTAAAACTGTCTTTATTACACAGGGTTCCGTCAAAATCGAATAAGGCTAGAGTTTTAGGTTTTTGATGCGGCGCATGCATGTTTGATAACGTCCATCGACTCGTGTGGCAAACCAATTGGTATTGTAATCACGGCTTAATTTCGGCCCAGAAATTACGACTTCAGGCATCATGGCATAAAACGGTTCTTTACCAGTCTTTTCTTGGTACAACTTTTTGACCGCTTTATACGTCAAAGTATCTTCGAAGTCCTGATCTTTTTCTTTTTTAAGATCTGAACGAATTTGACGTGGAGTTGCAATTACATTGTTTTCTGCAAAAACGGCAATCAGCGCAGTTTCAGACTGGCTTTTTGCTGAACGTGGAGAACCATCTTTATTATAAAGTAAGAGGTCACCATCTAAGCCGAGCTCAGCAGGGGTTAAGTCATTCAACATGCTTTGGAATGCCGCATTACGACTCGAATAACGACCCGAGTTATAATCTGCAAAACGATAAATCGGTTTGTCATATTCAGCTGGATACATCATTAAACGGTGGATGCCGTAATACAAACCGCCATATTGGCTATACATGTCAGTACGTAGAGCAGCAATATTTCCACCTTGGCGTTTGTGGTCTTTGGCATAGCCTATATGAACTTGCATGGAACCCAAAGTGGTAATGGGGTTGAGCTTTTCACCAATATCTTGTCCAACCAGTTTCGCTGCGCCCGTCAAAGCACTCACGTGATAATGTTTAGACATATAGTCAAAAATTTCACGATATAACTCGTCTAGTTCACGTTCAGTTTGAACACGGCGCATTTGGCTCAGATAGTTATCTTCTGGACTTGGCTGATTTTTTAACACATCTTGGAAATAGCCAGCGACTGTGCCACCGATATCATCACCCAATTTATCTTTAAACTTTTCTTCAAGACGATCTTGAACTTCTTTAACGGCTTTTTCACCGAGTCCCGGCACATGCGGATCAGCAACAAAATTGGACTCTTGATCGACCACAGCAACAATCGTACAGACATTTTCTTTCGTGGTCGGAATACCGAGCTGATCACTAATGTCATAGATATCATTGGCCCATGAAAGACGTTCATTCACGCGAGGTGGAATGGCTTTTTTAATCTGTTCCGCTTCCATAGTGGGTTCATCTTTGCTCCACCATGAACCATTACCACAGGCAGCCAAGCCAATGGATAAAGCCAGTACAGAAAGGGATTTAAAGCATAATGGGGTCGAAAAAGTTTTGTTCATATTTTCCAATAAACTCAGCCATATGGGGGCGACAAAGCAGGTGCAGTATACTATGCAAAATACATAAGTAATGAATAAATATGTATATGTCTCATAGGGGACTGTCAATCTATTTATGGAGATCTACGCGTGTAAAAACAAGCAGTTCTGTCAGGATGATTGGAAAAAGAATGCTTTTTGAGCTAAATAGATGAATATTCCAATATCATTTTCAACAGATTATAAAAAATGCAGGTATATACTAGCTGAAATCCATAAATTTTTTAAGGGGATTATTATGCCAGCTAAATTTTTCAGTCGTTTCTTGGGTTTGATTGCGTTAGTTATGGTATTGGGGGCAATCATTATTAACTTTGTTGTGGCTAAACCGATGGTGGAATATTGGATCTTACTCTTACTACCTTGTTTTGCCGTTCCAATTTTAACCTCAGTGATGATCACGAAGGATGAAAATCTTTAACATCATCGTTCAGTAAATCTATATTTCAATCCAATAGATGATGAATACTCAGTCTGTGCAAAAAGCTCACATCGGGTGTAATGCCAGTCAGTTAAGAGATTGACTGGCTTTTTCTTGGGTATTTTTGAGGTTTTCCTTTTACAACCCTTGGATAACTCCTCACTCTTCTCTCAGGTATAACATACCGATTAGATTTCTCCATTA
>NZ_VPCH01000089.1:0-6420 GCF_013418285.1 Acinetobacter sp. YH12152 | reverse complement strand
TTCGTATATTTGGCAATATCAAAAGCAGAGAGAAATTCACCTTTCCGCTTCAAATGCCTAAACCCTAAATCATTGACATAATTCCAGACGAAGTTCACTTCTGATGCTAGTTGGTCTAACACCTTGCGATGTTTGTCTTTTATACGTAATTTAAGGGTTTTCATGTACTTATATTAACAATCAGAACTCAAGGAAAATAGTCCTTAGTTAAATCAAACGACACTTCATGTCGTGTCGCTTATATCTCTGACCTGAAGGACAGAGTTTTACGCTCCATTTGATAAATATTTTTTTAATACCTATTCACATATCATGACAAGCATGCTAATTTTCATCTTAAGTGTGATCTGTTTAAAACAATTAAATCATTCATCGCAGCGCACGAATGACTACTGTTAATATTTTTTATTAATCAAGTGGTTATACTTAGCAATAAGGAGTTTAACAATGATGATACAAGCTCTGAAAAAAATTTATGCACTGTTGTCACAACAGATGAATCCAAAGTTGCAAGGAATGCATCTTTCGGTTCCAGAAGCCGAGGGTGATTACGCCCAAGGGACTTATTTTGAAATTCTTGCGGCTCAACACCATCAAGACTTTCTCAGTCACCATACTATGGATTCAGCAGACCAATCCCCTACTGACTATCGCAATGCCATGTGGAATTTTTTAAGTGCCGCATTAAAAGGTCATAAAGATGCCCAATATCGCTTAGGTCTCGGTTATTTACGTGGAGAACTCGGCTTAGACCGCAATTATGAACTTGCACAGCTTTGGCTCAGTAAAGCCGCTGCACAAGGCCATGAACAAGCAGACTACGTCTTACATCATGCCTATGAAGACATTGTCGTATAGTCATTGCATCCTAAGTAATAAAAAACCAGCCCGCAGGCTGGTTTTTTTATTTTAAAACTGGAACTTAGTTGCCAATTTTGCGGTATTTTTGACGCTTTGCAACAAGGTCATCACCATCACGTTTACGACGGTATTCTTCAAATTCATGGTAGTTACCCGTGAAGAATTCAGGGGTTTCACCTTCAAATGACAAGATGTGCGTTGCAATACGGTCGAGGAACCAACGGTCATGCGAGATCACCATGACTGTACCCGGGAATACCAGAATTGCATCCTCAAGCGCACGTAAAGTTTCAATATCCAAGTCGTTTGACGGTTCATCGAGTAAGATGACGTTTGCACCCATTTGCAGGATTTTCGCAAGTTGTAAACGGTTACGTTCACCACCTGACAATTGACCTACACGTTTTTGCTGATCTTGACCTTTGAAGTTAAAGCGACCGATATACGCACGAGATGCGATTTCGTATTCACCAATTTTCAAGATATCTAAACCGCCAGAAACTTCTTCCCAAACAGTTTTGTTGTCATCTAAGGTGTCACGAATCTGACCCACGTAAGCCACTTTAACAGACTCACCCAGTGTAACTGTACCTGTATCTGGTTGTTGTTCGCCTGTCATCATACGGAACAATGTGGTTTTACCCGCACCGTTCTCACCCACGATACCCACAATGGCACAAGGTGGTACAACGAATGATAAGTCTTTATAAAGCGTACGATCACCAAACGACTTGCTGATGCCTTCAACTTCTACAACCTTGTTGCCTAGACGTGGACCAGGTGGAATGTAGATTTCAGACGTTTCGTTACGCTGTTGGAATTCGCGTGAGTTAAGCTCTTCAAAACGCTCCATACGCGCTTTGTTTTTCTTTTGCTGACCTTTGGCATTTGAACGAACCCATTCAAGTTCTTTTTTCAATGCTTTAGCAAAAGATTCTTCTTGCTTCTGTTCTTGCTCTAAACGAGCATTTTTCTGCTCTAACCAAGAAGAATAGTTGCCTTGGTATGGAATACCCATGCCGCGGTCAAGCTCAAGAATCCACTCTGCCACGTTATCCAAGAAGTAACGGTCATGGGTAATCGCAACAATTGTACCTGGGAAGTCTTTCAAGAAACGTTCTAACCAAGATACTGATGAAGCATCCAAATGGTTCGTCGGTTCGTCTAGAAGCAGCATGTCTGGTTTAGACAATAACAAACGGCAAAGTGCAACACGACGGCGCTCACCACCAGACAACTTAGATACATCTGCATCCCAAGCTGGAAGATTCAACGCTGCAGCAGCCTGATCCATTTGGTTGACAATGTTATGTGCATCCCATGAATGGATAATCGCTTCTAACTTCTCTTGTTCTTTTGCAAGTGCATCAAAGTCAGCATCTTCTGCTGCATATTCTGCAAACACTTCATCAAGACGCGCCAAAGCATCCAACGGTTCACGCAAACCGTCTTCAACGTTACCACGAACGTCTTTGCTTTCATCCAATGGCGGCTCTTGTTCAAGGTAACCAATTTTGATACCCGGTTGAGCACGTGCTTCACCTGAGAAATCTTTATCTACGCCCGCCATAATACGAAGCAAGGTAGATTTACCTGCACCGTTTAGACCAAGCACACCAATTTTTGCGCCTGGGAAAAATGATAAAGAGATGTCTTTCAGGATTTCGCGCTTAGGCGGAACCATCTTCGACACACGGTTCATCGTGTAAATATATTGGGCCACTTAGGACTCCTCAATAGTCAAAACATATACGGAACAACACAAAGTTGCCCCTGCTCAATTGAGCGAAAAAATAATCGGCTATTATACGCATAAAGTCGTGAAAAAATAAGGTTTCGCACACGCCTTCAATGCATTGTTACAAGTTTAATGGCGAACAAAATTTAAACATGCGTTTTTAAGCATGATTTCGCTCATCTTTAGCTGAAAATTTTTCAATAATATGAATAATTATGATATTCATTTTATAAATAAAGCACTTTTATTCATATATATAAGTGATAGACTGTTTAAAAACTAGCTCTCTTAGATGAAGTAATCATGACCTATAAAGATGAAACTTTAGCAATTCACGCGGGGTATACACCGGAGCCAACCACCAAAGCGGTTGCGGTGCCGATCTATCAAACAACATCATATTCGTTTGATAACACGCAGCATGGTGCTGATTTATTTGACTTAAAAGTTCAGGGTAATATTTATACCCGCATTATGAATCCAACCACGGCGGTACTTGAACAGCGTGTTGCAGCGCTCGAAGGCGGTATAGGCGCACTGGCGTTGGCATCAGGTATGGCTGCCATTACATATGCGATTCAAACCATTGCTGAAGCGGGCGACAATATCGCTTCAGTTTCGACCCTATATGGCGGCACATATAATCTGTTTGCCCACACCTTGCCGAAACAAGGCATTGAAGTTCGCTTCTTTGATTATCAAAACCCCGAAGCACTGCGTAGCCTCATCGATGACAAAACCAAGCTGGTCTTTGTCGAATCTATTGGTAACCCATTGGGCAATATTATTGACCTCGAAGCAATTTCGAAAATTGCGCATGAATTTGGCATACCTGTAGTCGTAGACAATACTGTGGCCACACCTGTTCTGCAAAAATCATTTGAATTTGGTGCCGACATCGTGGTGCACTCACTCACAAAATATATTGGCGGTCATGGTAATTCGATCGGCGGCATCATCGTCGATAGCGGCAAATTTCCTTGGGGCAAATACCCTGAACGCTTTAAATCACTCAACACCCCTGATCCAAGCTACCACGGGGTCAATTATGTCGAAGCCTTAGGTGACGCAGCCTACATTGCCCGTGCGCGCGTGGTCCCACTGCGTAATACAGGCGCTGCGATCAGCCCGCATAATGTATTCTTAATCTTACAAGGTTTGGAAACCTTAAGCCTGCGCATGGAGCGTCATACTGAAAATGCGCAAAAAGTGGCGGAATATTTACAAGCGCATCCAAAAGTAAAATGGGTCAACTACGCTGGCCTAAAAGACCATCCTCAGCATGCTTTGGCGCAAAAATATGTCAAAGGCAAACCATCTGCGATTCTTTCATTCGGCGTTCAAGATGGCCTTGCAGGTGGCACACGTTTCATCGATGCCTTGCAGTTGTTTACTCGCCTTGTGAATATTGGTGATGCCAAAAGTTTAGCCTGCCATCCTGCGACCACGACACATCGTCAGCTCAATGAAGATGAACTCAAAGCAGCGGGGGTCAGCATTGATATGGTTCGTTTATCGATTGGGATCGAACATGCGGATGACTTGATTGCAGACTTAGAGCAAGCCTTAGCTGCTGTTTAAACCATAATTGCACAGTCCACAGGTCTTATTTTTAAGGCCTGTTTTTATTTCCATTTCATTTAAATAACCACTCCCACATAATCCGCCTTCCAACTTTGGGCATCTATGGCCCTGCTTCTATATTTATTTACAATTTTATTTATCTTGAAAATCGACTTTTTTAGGTTGCAACGATGTTGATAAAAGCACTTCTCTTTCACATATTTATGTGTTAAAAATTGAGTAAATAGGGATTTTAATTTAGAGTAAAAACTCTAAATATTATTTTATTTTCAATTACTTATCATATGGCTTTTTTTGAATAAAACGCTATCATACCGCTGACTTAAAACAGCCCTGCACATAGCGTTGTCGGGCCGATAAATGAATACAATAAAACTGATTTAACAGGGAACCTCATCGTGAATTCAAGACTTGAGAAACGTTTCGTTGACCGTGTCAACGGTAAGACCATTTTAATCACCGGTGCATCAAGTGGTATCGGTTTAACCACAGCGCATCGCCTTGCCAACGCAGGCGCACATGTTCTACTGGTTGCACGTACCAAAGAAACTCTTGATGCCGTAAAAGCTGAAATTGAAGCCACTGGCGGTAAAGCCGATGTTTTCCCATGTGACCTCAATGATATGGACTCCATTGATGCTGTGGCACAACAAATCCTCGCTTCCGTCGATCATATTGATATCTTAATTAATAACGCTGGCCGTTCTATTCGTCGTGCCGTACATGAATCAACCGATCGTTTCCATGATTTTGAACGTACTATGCAGTTGAACTATTTTGGCGCGGTACGTTTGGTGATGAACCTGTTGCCTAAAATGATGATTCGTCGTGAAGGTCATATCATCAACATCAGTTCGATTGGTGTATTGGCCAATGCAACACGCTTCTCTGCCTATGTTGCGTCTAAAGCCGCATTAGATGCTTTTAGCCGTTGCCTGAGCGCTGAAGTTCACTCGCATAATATTGCCATCACGTCGGTCTACATGCCATTGGTGCGCACGCCAATGATCGCTCCAACCAAAATTTATAAATACGTTCCAACGCTTTCTCCAGAACAAGCGACTGACCTGATTGCCTATGCCATCGTGAAACGTCCAAAGAAAGTGGCGACCAATTTGGGCCGTCTGGCTTCTATTACCTACTCAATTGCTCCAGACATTAACAACAAACTCATGTCGATTGGTTATAACTTGTTCCCAAGCTCTTCAGCGTCTATTGGTAAGCAAGAAAAACTCAATTGGGTACAAAAGGCATATGCTCGCCTATTCCCAGGTGAACACTGGTAAGACTTGACTCACCCCTAAAAAAGCCCTTTTGAGGGCTTTTTTATTGGGTTTTATGCAGCATCTTTGATACATTGGGCTGAGATAAAATCAACTTTTAAAACAATGAAAACTCAAAATATTGCCATCATCGGTGCAGGTACGGCAGGATTAGCTGCTGCAGCAATGCTTGCTGCTCAAGGCCATCAGATCTGCTTATATGAAAAAGTCTCACAACTTGAACCTGTGGGCGCAGGATTATTATTACAACCTGCCGGACTGGCAGTTTTCGAACATTTAGGCATTTTGGAACAAGCCTTAAGCCTTGGCGCTGTGGTAACCGGTCTTGAAGGTCAACTGGCTGGCGGCGACTTGCTGATAAACAGTCAATATCGACAAGCCGATGAACGTTCATATGGACTCGGCATTCACCGTGCCACACTCTGTCATGTCCTTGCATCCAAAGTCCGAGAATATCCTCAACACGTTGAGTGGTGTATGGCGCATGAGGTACATGAACTTCAAGAGTCCAGTGACGGTATAAACGTGATTGGACAATCCGCAGATCAATCCTTTCAACGTCAATTTGATCTCGTGTTGATCGCCAATGGCGCACGCAGCCATTTACGCCCTAAAGCATGGGAAAAGCTCAACCAAGCCTACCCTTGGGGTGCAAAGTGGATCATCGTGCCTGAATGCGAAGTGCTGAATCCGCAGATCTTGCATCAGTTCTATGACCGCTCCAACATCATGATGGGTGTAATGCCTACGGGAGCAATTCCAACGCAGCCTGAACAGCGCCTTTCGAGCATTTTCTGGAGTCTACCTACAGCAGATTTAGAAGGATTCTTGACATACTCCCACCACCAAGCTAAGAGCTATGGTGGGGGAATCTTTGCGACCCATGCAATCTTAGAGATTGCACCTTTCGATACCGCACTGCGCTGACAGTATGGCGGTACAGGAACTCTTTAT
>NZ_VPCH01000088.1:0-6631 GCF_013418285.1 Acinetobacter sp. YH12152 | reverse complement strand
AGACAAAATGACACCAAATGAGTTTTACTATGATCAGCTACCGCAACAAAACAAGGTGGCTTAACTAGAGCAGAATATCACTTATAAATACGCTTTTAGTTGTTCAAACAAGTGGAACCACCTCTGTTTCAAAAGTTAGTAATGAAGATTTAATGTTTTTAATATAGGCCTTTTGCTCAACGACCGCAGATTCTGCAGTAGTAAATGCTCGCAGACTTTCAATGGTATGATTTTCTTCTGGGCGCTGAAGTTTACGTGCTAGGTCTTGCATATCAGATAAATCTGCTTCAGCAATACTAATTCGTTTGTTGCGAGCCTCGATATTATCTTCATGGTTCTTATAAGTACGTTCAATATCATGGAGCTCTTCAATTAAGTTTTTCTCATCAATTTCTAGTTGATCTATTTTTTTAGAAAATTTGTTTAAATATTCTATTTCAGCTTCCACTAATTCTTGGCGTTCTTGTTCCTGTTTAGCTTTAGCCAGTAAACGCTCTTCCTCTAACAATTGTTTCTGCTGCTTTTCTCGAGTAATTCTTTCTTTTTCTTGAATCATTAATATTTCTTGTTTTTTCCGTTCACGTTGGTCTTGAGCATATTGAACCATGATCTCCTCAAATTCTTCAGGAATAGACTGATTAGTTTGTAGAATAAGATCACTGCGTTCCTGTTCTGGCAAGTATTTATCGAATGTTCCGAGTTTATATAGCGCCCATTTCTCTTGTAAGCGACTTGAGAAATACATCTGCAAAGTACGAGGTTGCATAAGTTTTGCAGAGATTAATATCGTTCCGAGAATAATTAAAAAAACATCTACAGCATATTTTGTTTGATTAAAAGCTTTTTGATTTTCAAATTCTTCAATGGCTTGTTGCCTAAATATTGGGCTATCCTTTGTAATGGTAATCCCATATTTTTTTAACTCTTCTTCATTGCCACGATCTACCGCTTGATCAAATTTGGCTAAAAAACTTTCTCTTTCTATACGAGTTGATTTTAAATCTGATTGTAATGTTTCTAATTGCCTTTCAATACTTTGAGCAACGTAACCACGACCATATCCAGTGCCACTTTTACCACTGATTTCTACCTGTAATTTTTCATTAGTATTGTTGACTAACTGTTCAAGTTCCACAATTTTCTTATCACGATTTTCCAGTCCATTTTTTTTCGCTAGAGCAATATTGTCTTTGTATTGCTCCATCATTTTATTATCAATATCTGCTTTAAAAACTAATTGAGTTAAAAAAGGTGCAGTAATATATAAAGATAAACAGACAATTCCAATCCTGATAGCAAATGGAAAATATTTTGCTATGAATGATTTGATACCCGACCGTGAATAAAAAGGTTCTTTTGTTAATTGCAAACCATTCAAGGTTTTTTCATGTTCATCTTTTAATAGATCAGCAGATGCCATTGATCGGTCGAAAAACCACATTAGAAGAAAAACGAATCCACCTACGATAGTCCAGCCGACGTAAGGTGAATTAGGAGTAAAAGTACTACCTAAAAACCCCCATGCGAAACCTTCCGACAAAGCAGCAAGAATCATGATAAATGAAATAACTGTAAGATAAGTCGAACCACCACTTGTCAATAAATTTTTATGGTAGGTTTTGAGTGTCAAAAAATCCCAGAATTTAATAAAAATATTTGGTTCTTTATTCATAATGTGACGTAGTTGGATTTAATTTGAATAGAAGTGTATCTTATTGTAAGTTTTTTGTGCATTATTGTTTCAATTTAAGTTTGAATTTTTGGTAAAACTTATAAGAATACTGTAATAAGTCTATATAAATAGTTTGATACATTTAAAAATTTTATTTGATAGCTATTCAAAGTGCTTAATTATTAAAGTTCTGTCTTATCTAAGTCTTATGCTTATAGTAAGATTCTCATTTATCAAAAAAAATATTGTCTATGAAAAAAATTGCTGTTGTTGCTGCCGTAATCAAACATGAAGATAAAATTTTATGTGTACAAAGAGCACCATCTAAATATGATTATATTTCTTTGAAATATGAATTTCCTGGTGGGAAAGTTGAGCAAGATGAAACGCCAGAGCAAGCAATTATTCGTGAAATTCAAGAAGAGTTAAACATGGAGATTGTAGTACATTCACATCTTATTACAGTTGACTATGACTACCCTGACTTCAGTATTTCTTTGAATACATTCTTATGCCGTACCAATGATAAAAATTTACAGTTATTAGAACATGTGGATTATCAATGGTTGACTATTGATGAACTAACTACTCTCGACTGGGCAGCAGCAGATTTACCTATTGTTGATAAGTTGCAAAGAAAATGATTCTAGATGCATTGAGTAAAGGGTTAATTACAAGCTTCATTGATCAATCTTCCTATTCAGAAGATATTTATCAAACTAAGTTGGTACAAAATAATTATCCATTAGAAAAAGTGATCAATACCTTTGAAGGTGAATTAGAACATTGCACAAGGTTTTGGTTCACTACAGCTTTTTTGAGCATGAGTGGTTTTAATACACTTTATTCTTTGCTAGAGAATTTACAACGCAGGAATGTTCCTGGTCGAATTTTAGTTTCTCAGTATCTTAATTTTACTCAACCAGATGCACTAAAAAGACTAAAAAAGTTTAAGAATATTGAGGTCCGTATCGATACGAAATCTGATTTACATGCGAAAACCTACCTATTCCAGCGTGAAGATCATATAAGTGTGTTGTTAGGTAGTAGTAATTTAACTGCTAATGCATTGAGTAAAAATGAAGAGCTCAATATTTTTATTCGAGCTTTACCTCAAAGTAAAATTATGCGAGATATGCTGCTTAAAAAAAAGACTTTATTTAATGATGCACAAGAATTGACTGACGAGTATTTAGCACAATATAGTGAAATATATCAGGCCCAAAAACACTTTGTTCAGAAACTACCACAACAGAACATAAAGCTTTCTAGTTCAATTACACCTAATTTAATGCAACAAGAAGCCTTGAGTAGTTTGGAAAAATTACGAGAGGGCAATGTTTCTAAGGCTTTACTCATCTCTGCAACAGGTACAGGAAAGACTTATCTTTCGGCTTTTGATATACGCAATTTCAAAGCAAAAAGTATGCTTTTTATTGTGCATCGAGAAAATATTCTTCTTGATGCACAACAGACTTTCAAAAATGTATTCGGGACCGATTTTAAATCTGCTATTTTTTCAGGATCTAATCGAGATATAGCTGGGTACAATAATGTTTTTGCCACTATACAGTCTTTATCTAGAGATCATCATTTAACTCAATTTTCACCAGCGGCTTTTGACTATATCGTAATAGATGAAAGTCATCGTTCAGGCTCTGCTAGCTATTTAAAAATTTTAGAATATTTCAAACCTAAATTTCTTTTAGGTATGACCGCGACTCCAGAAAGAAGCGATGGTATTGATATTTTCAAAGCATTTGATTACAACATAGCCTATGAAATCAGGCTTAAAAAAGCCATGGAATGTAATCTCATTTGTCCATTTCACTATTTTGGAATTTCAGATTTAGAAATAGATGGTGAGCTGATTGATGATAATACTGATTTTGGTCATTTAATTAGTGATGAGCGTGCTCGAAAGATCAAAGAAGCTTCAGATAAGTTTGGTACAGATAACGGCGAATTAAGAGCCTTAGTTTTTTGTTCTAGCGTTAAAGAAGCGAAAGAGCTTGCAGGGAAAATGAATCTCTTAGGGATTCAAAGTATAGCTTTAAGTGGTGAGAATAGTACGGAACAGCGAACAGCTGCGATCGAGTCAATCAGCTCGGTAGATAATCATCGTATTGAAATGATTTTTACGGTTGATATTTTTAATGAAGGAATTGATATTCCTAAAATTAATCAAGTAATTTTTCTACGAGCAACAGAGTCATCGATTATTTATGTCCAACAATTAGGTCGTGGACTACGAAAAACTGCAACTAAAGAATACCTTACCGTTATCGATTTTATTGGCAATTATGAAAAGAACTTTCTAATCCCAATGGCTTTATTTGGTGACAGCTCATTTAATAAGGATCAATTGCGAAAATTAGTGACGAGTGGTGGTTCATTATTACCAGGTGCATCGACGATTCATTTTGATGAAATTGCTAAAGAAAGAATCTTTGCTTCGATTAATAATTCTAATTTTCAAATGAAAAAAGATTTAGTGAATGATTACAAGTTATTAAAGACTCGGCTTGGTCGTATGCCGATGATGATGGATTTTCTACAAACCGATTTGCGAGATCCATTTAGTTTTGTAAATTATGCAAAATCTTATTATTCCTTTATAAATCCGATAGAAAAAATCACACCAACTTTAAATGAGTTCGAAGAGGCATTATTACAATTCTATGCTCTAGAAATTAACAATACAAAGCGTGTACTAGAATCATTACTTTTAGAGAAAATTATTCAATATGATCAAGATGTAATAGAGGTCGAGACATTCCAACATGAAGTAAAGGAAAGATATCAAATCAGTGTATCTAAAGATGATTTGGTATCCATACTTAATAATTTAAATATGGTTTTTAACCCGACTAAATATTTTAAAGATCATGGGGCAATGAGCTCTTTAGGGATAAGAAATTCTTATTTTTTTGCTTCTAATGATTTAAAGAAAGCTCTTAAAAACTCTACTTTTAAAAAATTCTTAAATGATAATGTGCAGTATGCAATCAGTAAATATTTTAAAGATTTTGATATAGTTAAATTCAACCGTGGTTTTGTTTATTATGCGAAATATGGACGTAAAGATGTATTCCGTATTTTAAATTGGGAAAAAAATCAAAACCCACAAAATGTGGGTGGATATTTAGCCAGTAAAGATAAATCAAATTGCCCAATATTTGTCACCTATCATAAAGCAGATGATATTTCTGATAGTACAAAATATGAAGATAAGTTCATTGATCCGCAACATTTTCAGTGGATGTCTAAATCAAAAAGAAAAATTTCTAGTCCTGATGTTCAGGTGATTTTAAATGCACAGCAACAAGGAACATTGCTACCTTTATTCGTGAAAAAAGATGATGATGAAGGTGTCGATTTCTATTTTATCGGTTTTCTAAGTTATATCGAAGGTAGTGCACAAGAGACTTTAATGCAAACAGATGCTGGTCCTGTTTCTGTTGTTAAAATTGATTTTAGAATAAATAAGCCTGTTGAAAATGGATTATATAAATATCTTGTAAATATATGATATGTATAGTTCAAACTTAATAGTATATTGATTTTGGAAACCGAGAGTTATCTGCTGGGTTAGATGTTCTGAATCTTTAGAAAGAAAGCCAATTATCTCGGAAGATAATTGGCTTGAGCAAAGAGTTTGGCTATCCGCTTATTCGTCGGTCACCCCAATAACACGGTACTAAAATCAAATTGTTCTCATGTAACCGAGACCATAATCTTACACCTAAATTCCGCTGCATATTTTGGACTGGCTTTGTTGCACAAACCTATCTGTAAAGGCTTTTTCAGCGATATAATTTTCAAATGAAGAAGCCTACACACAAAATCTACCGCACAACCAATTGGCCCGCATATAACCGAGCACTCATGAGTCGCGGAAATATTGTCATTTGGTTTGATCCTCCTACGCAATGGTATGCGCCATCAAAAGGCAAACAAGGGCGAAATCAAATCTACTCCGACGCAGCTATCCAATGCTGCTTAATGATTAAATCCTTATTCCGTCTGTCTTTACGTATGGTTACTGGCTTTGTGCAAAGTCTGATTAAACTTTGCGGACTAAATTGGACAGCCCCGAATATCAGGGATATTCGTATTCCACCATTTGTAGAAGACAAAAGCATAGTGATATTGTAATCAGCTACCAAAAAAGTAGCGATGGGCTGCATCTACTCATGGACTCTACAGGGATGAAGTTTCTAGGTGAGGGCGAATGGAAACGCAAGAAACATGGACCTGAATATCGTCGCCAATGGCGTAAACTTCATATTGGTATAGATGCTAAAACCCTACAAATACGAGCAGTTCAGCTTACAACCAATAATGTCAGTGATTCACAGGTGCTTGGAATCAGATTCCACAAGATGAGCAGATTGACTCTGTTTATACCGATGGAGCTTATGACACCAAGCAATGCCGTCAGATCATTGCAGATCGGCAAGCGCATGCGGTGATTCCACCTAGAAAAAATGCGAAACCATGGAAAGATACAAAGAGTAGCTCGCTAGAGCGAAACGAATGACTTCGAACAGGTACACGTTTAGGCAGGACACTCTGGAAAAAATGGTCAGGCTATCATCGGCGAAGTTTGGTTGAAACTAAGATGCATTGCATCAAATTATTAGGAGATAAGCTCAGTGCAAGGAGTTTTGATAGCCAAGTGAATGAGATCCATGCACGTGTAGCAGTCCTTAACAGATTTACGGAATTAGGTCGACCACTTACCCAAGTTACGCCTTAAATTTGGCTCAATTAGGGGCGCTTTGCATTTCAAATCTTTGTGCAACAAAGCCACCTTAATAACGGATTTGTGTAAGCGTCCGCTGAACCCCATGCCTATTTTTTAATTCGATTTAGGTTTCCAGCGGTGTGGTAGCAATTCTTCAATCTGAGTCACTTTATGTGTCGGCAACCTTTTCAGCACATCACTTAAATAGG
>NZ_VPCH01000087.1:0-6737 GCF_013418285.1 Acinetobacter sp. YH12152 | reverse complement strand
AGCAAGTAACTTGGACCAGTGTTGATCATTTAGCATTGTTCGAGGCATAGCGAGTGTAAAATTGGGTTTGGCGATTTAATTTTACTATCTCGCTATTTTTTTAATCAACAAATGTCAACAGACCCTAGTGATAACCATGTAATTGGCGATATAGGCCTGGTGTTACACCGGTCCACTTTTTAAATGCGCGGTGGAAAGTACTTGTTTCACTAAAGCCGACTTGCTGTGCAACATCTTCAAGCGTTAAGTCTGGGTTAAGCAATAAGTGAATTGCAGCATCTCGACGTAAAGCATCTTTTACACCTTGGTAGCTCTTACCTTCAGCGGCTAAACGACGACGTAGTGTTTGCGGCGATAGATACAGCATTGACGCAACATCGTTCAAGGTTGGCATTTCTTCACCAATTTGACTCTTCAGCACATCACGGATACGAGATGTTAATGAATTGGTATTTTTAAATTTAACCAATAACTGTGCAGGAGCTGCTTTTAAGAATTCTTCAAGCGTTTCTTCGTTTTGACGAATGGGTAAATCTAAATAATCCGCTGCAAATGTAATTTCAGTTCGTGGTGTATCAAACTGCATGACAGGTGCAAAAAACAAGGCATCATATTCGTCAGCATGTTCAGGTCGTTCATAACCGAAGTGTACGCGTTCTAAAGGCAGACGACGTTCAATCAACCAAGAAGCGAGACCATGCCAAATCATCAGCATACTTTCTGTAATGAAATGGTCTGGGTCCATAGATTTTGGAATTTGAGGAACTAAACGTGCTTCGTGCTTATCACGTTCTAGTGTCACCGACCATTCATCACCAAACAGTTTGTAGAACTGCGAAGACAGTTCAAGTGCATCACCGAGGGTTTTAGCATGAATAATCAATTGGCACATAATGGCAAAAGTACCCAAGCGGCGCGGCTGAATATCAAAACCGACGTGTTCGTCTTGGGTCACCATCCACAACATTTTAATAAAACGTGTGTATTGTTCAGGTGAAATACGCGCTTTGGGTTGGCGTAGAAGTTCAGCCTCAATGCCAACATGAGACAATAAAGTTTCGACATCCATGCCGAGACGTTTCACACCAGTTAAGGCTGCGTTGACGAAATGGATACTGATCGTATCACGACTCATGTTTAATCCTTCAGTCTCTTTAATGTTCACAAATGTTTGACCTAAATGACGCTAAAAAAAGAAATCATGGCAATTTACAACAGCGGTTTTACCATTTTTACATGGTAAATTGCCGAAACTATCAAGGTAAATGGCTGAACATGACATTGTTTTAATCATTTTATATTTCTACCATGGATAAAAAATCTACACAATTAGAGAAAAATATCCATGGAAGCTGCTTTAAAAGGATTGAAAGTACTCGACTTTTCGACATTACTCCCAGGGCCATTTGCGACCTTGTATTTGGCTGACATGGGTGCGGAAGTTGTGCATATTGAGTCACCGACGCGTCCCGATCTGGTTCGTTTGATGCCACCTTATGCCAATGGGCAAGCCACAGCGCATAGTTATTTAAATCGCAATAAACAATCCATCGCATTAGATTTAAAAGATCCGAAAAGTATTGAATTGATCAAAGCCAAAATTTCAGATTTTGATATTGTGGTAGAACAATTTCGTCCAGGTGTTATGCAACGCTTGGGTTTGGATTATGCAGATTTGGCCGAAATTAATCCGCGACTTATTTACTGCTCGATTACGGGTTATGGTCAAACCGGACATTACAAAGACCGCGCAGGGCATGACATCAATTACTTGGCTTTATCGGGCATTTCAGGTCATAGCGGACGCCAAGACAGTGGCCCGCCACCGATGGGGATTCAAATCGCCGATGTCGCAGGCGGATCAATGCATGCGCTTACTGGCATCTTAGCTGCGGTGATTGAGCGTTACCGTAGCGGTTTAGGACAATATATTGATATTTCCATGACCGATTGTGCCGTAGCATTGAACAATATGGCTGCAGCAGGAGTATTGGCTGCCAATGCGGTAACCGCGGCAGAGACGGCACATCTGAATGGCGGAAGTTTCTATGACTATTATCGAACCCAAGATGGTCGTTATCTGTCTATAGGTGGTTTGGAGCCACAGTTTTTACATGGATTGGCGCAAATTCTCGATTTACCCGCTTTAGCGACGCAAGGCATGTCATTTGATCCGCAAGACCAGACTGAAATTAAGCATGCAATTGCCCGAAAAATACTAACCAAAACATGGGCTGAGTGGAAAAAGATTTTTGCCTCTCAAGATGTCTGTGTGGAACCAGTTTTAAGTTTGGACGAAGCTCTAAATTCACAATTGGCCCAAGAGCGGCATTGGTGTGTTGAAGTTCCGCTACAAGAAGGCGACACAATGACACAAACTCAACTGGCATGTCCGATTAAATTTTCTAGATCAGCATTGATTTATACCCATGTGGGTAAAACTTTAGGTGCGGATAATTCGTTATGAATGGTATAAAAAAAGGTGATAAGTTAAACAATAAAACCTTTAAAATCTCTTAATTAGATAAACATCTATGTAAATATTGAGGGTTGTTAATAAAAAAATAAATAAATTATACAAATGTGAGAGTATTATGTGAACTATTAACACAATTGGTATATAGGTCTCCAAATGAAAATAGCTGTGAGTAAACTTGGATCTTTATATCTTAGCCTCGGAATAATGCTTGCGGGTTCAGCAACCCAAGCGGCAACTACTGCAGATGCTTTCAGTTCTGAAAGCCCATGGATGTTCGGTGATTGGAACGGTCAACAAACAGCTCTCCAACAGAAAGGTTACGATTTTAGTTTTAGTTATGGTGGCGAATTAGCCACTTTGTTAGATGCAAAGCATGCTTCTGGTCATGGCACTGAATATGCGGACCAATTCGCGATCGGGGCACATCTCGATTTAGAAAAAATTGCAGGTTGGAAAGATACCGAAGCGCAAATCAATATCACTGAACGTAATGGTCGTTCATTGTCTCAAACTTCAGATGCATTAAATGGTCATTTAAGTGCAACACAAGAAGTGTGGGGTCGTGGTCAAACTTGGCGTTTGACTGATTTTTGGATCAAGAAAAAATTCTTAGACCAAAAATTAGATATTAAAGTCGGTCGTTTTGGTGAAGGTGAAGATTTCAACAGCTTTGACTGTGACTTTCAAAACTTAGCACTTTGTGGTTCACAAGTGGGTAACTGGGTCGGTGACCAATGGTACAACTGGCCAGTCAGCCAATGGGCTGCTCGCGTGAAATATAACATTCAGCCTGAACTCTACGCACAAGTCGGGGTTTATGAATACAACCCTGAAAATCTAAAACGTGGTAAAGGTTGGAACTTGAGTACTGATGGTTCTAAAGGTGCGATTATTCCTGCTGAAGTGGTGTGGACTCCAAAAGTGGGGACACAAAAGCTACCGGGTGAATACCGTGCAGGTTACTACTACAGTACCGCTGATGCCGATGTCATTGATAGCCCAGTAAATGAAAAAGATCACCATCAAGGTGGTTGGATTGTGGCGAAACAACAACTGATAGCACACAAAGACGATGCCTCACGTGGCTTAAGCGGTTTTGTGAATGTCACTGTGCATGACTCAGACACCAACAATGTAAGTGATATGCAAAACATTGGCTTGGTATACAAAGGTGCATTCGATGCACGTCCTCAGGATGAAATCGCGATTGGCTTAGGTCGTATCAGCATTAATGATGATGTGAATGACGCCAATATTGCCAATAACAGCGTTGATGCACGCGGTCTACAAAGTGAAGAGTATGACGCAGAAATTTACTACGGTATTCATGCGGCAAACTGGCTGACTATTCGTCCTAACATTCAATATATCCGTCACGTCGGTGCTTACAAATATGGTGAGAATGCGTGGGTTGGCGGTATCAAATTTCAAACAGCATTTTAATTGATGTCCAATTAGAGTTCTTATAAAAGCAATTCGGTAATTCTGAGAAGAATTACGACATTTCCCCCTTGAATTGTTTTTGTAACAACTTCTCTTTGCGACATAAAAACGGTGGTGCGTTGAATGAGTTTCACGCATCAAATACAACATTCGACAATAGAGGTGGTCAACATGAGCAACCCATCTACTGGAACTGGGATGCGAACATTTACCGTCGTTGTGATGGCAATTTTCGCCTTGGTTCTATTGATTGGTGGTATCTGGCTGGCAGTCCTTGGCGGTTCTTGGTACTACATAATCGCCGGCCTGTTAATGCTGGCTTCAGCAATATACTTAAGAAAAATTCAAAACAGTTCTTTATACATTTATGCAGCGTTAATGCTGGGTACAGTGATTTGGGGACTTTGGGAAGCAGGTTCTGACTTTTGGGCACTTGCACCTCGTTTTGATATTTTAGGCTTATTGGGCCTTTGGTTGCTGATTCCTGCCGTGACACGCGGTATGGAAAATGGCAAAACTGCGAAAATTGCATTATCAGGCACACTGGTGATTGCGATTATCGTAATGATCTATTCAATTTTTAATGATCCGCAAGAAATTAACGGTGAAATTAAAAATGCACAACCTCAAACAGCCAAAGCGATTGAGGGTATTGCTCCTGAAGATTGGCCTGCCTATGGTCGTACACAAGGTGGTGTACGTTATTCTCCACTTGCTCAAATCAATAGCGATAACGTTAAAGATTTAGAAGTGGCGTGGACTTTCCGTACAGGTGAATTGCCAACAGAAAATGACTCAGGTGAAACCACAAACCAAGTCACTCCGATTAAAGTCGGCAATGACATGTTTATGTGTACAACTCACCAACGTTTAATTGCACTTGATCCTGCGACAGGTAAACAAAAATGGGCATTCGATCCTAAGCTTAAAGCGGACAATACCTATCAACATTTAACATGTCGTGGTGTGTCTTATTTTGACGCTGCAAATACCACTCAGTTTGCAAAAAGCTTAGAGAACAAACGCTCGACTTCAACTGAGTGTCCGCGCAAAGTGATCTTGCCTGTAAATGATGGTCGTTTGGTTGCAGTCAATGCTGACACAGGTAAAGCATGTAGTGACTTTGGTCATAACGGCGAAGTCGATCTACAAAAAGATATGCCTTATCCGTATCCAGGCGGTTATATCCCAACTTCACCTCCAGTGATTACTGGCACAACCATTGTGATTGGCGGTTCAACTACCGATAACTTCTCGACTAAAGAGCCATCTGGTGTCATCCGTGGTTATGATGTCAATACCGGTGAATTATTGTGGATCTTTGATACTGGTGCACAAGATCCGAATGCTATGCCAGGCGAAGGAAAAACCTTCTCTATTGCGTCTCCAAACGCATGGGCACCTTTAGCATATGACGAAAAACTTGACATCGTTTATGTGCCAACAGGTGTAGGCACACCAGACATTTTTGGTGGTCACCGTACGCCATTAGATGAACGCTATGCGAACTCAATGTTGGCATTAAATGCATCGACTGGTAAATTAATTTGGAATTTCCAAACCACGCATCATGATTTGTGGGATATGGATGTACCATCACAACCTTCATTGGCAGATATCAAAGATAAATCAGGTAATACTGTTCCTGCGATCTATGTCTTAACCAAAACAGGTAATGCATTCGTCCTTGACCGTCGTACCGGTAAAGCGATTGTGCCAATCACCGAAAAAGCAGTTCCACAAACTGTAAAACGTGGTCCACAAACTAAAGGTGAGCATTATTCTGCAACTCAACCGTTCTCTGATTTTGATTTAGCACCAAAAGATAAATTGACTGATAAACAAATGTGGGGTGCCACTATGTTTGACCAGTTGATGTGTCGTGTGTATTTCAAATCATTAAACTACGACGGTATTTATACACCACCTTCTGAAAATGGCACATTGGTATTCCCAGGTAACCTTGGGGTATTTGAATGGGGTGGTATGTCGGTGAACCAAGACCGTCAAGTCGCTGTGATGAACCCAATTGGCTTGCCATTTGTGACTAAGTTGATTCCTACAGATCCAAACCGTGAGCAAACTGCGAAAGGTGCGGGTACTGAACAAGGTGTTCAACCAATGTATGGCGTGCCTTATGGTGTGGAAATCAAAGCTTTCTTGTCACCACTTGGCTTACCTTGTAAACAACCTTCATGGGGCTTTACTGCAGGTGTAGATTTAAATACACATGAAGTGGTCTGGAAAAAACGTATTGGTACAATTCGTGATAGTTTACCGAAATTGTTCCAATTACCTGCTGTGAAAATTGGTGTACCAGGTCTTGGTGGATCAATCTCGACTGCTGGTAATGTCATGTTTGTAGGCGCAACACAAGATAACTATATCCGTGCAATCAATGTAACGAATGGTGATACTTTGTGGGAAGGTCGTCTACCCGCAGGTGGTCAAGCGACTCCAATGACTTATGAAGCAAATGGTAAACAATATGTTGTGATCATGGCTGGTGGTCATGGTTCATTTGGTACAAAACTTGGTGATTACCTTGTTGCGTATGCATTACCAGATAAAAAATAAGTGATTTTACATCGCTAAATAAAAAGCCCGATTTATCGGGCTTTTTATTGGCTGAAATTCTTTATGTAAATTTATGCTAAGTAATGGAGAAATAATTCAATATATTAATAAATTAGGACTTACGCATTGACGGATTCAAAAAAGTATTAAAATACTTTATAAAGTATCTGTGATCAGACGAATTAAAAATGCTTCTACAGCAACTTGTACTCTACCCATTTATATGGGCTTTCTCATG
>NZ_VPCH01000086.1:0-6863 GCF_013418285.1 Acinetobacter sp. YH12152 | reverse complement strand
ATTAGAAATTGATTTTTTAGAAGGTGTGTTGAAGAAACTGGGCCGCTTCAACCACAAAAGTTAATCGATCACTCACTTCAGATTTCAGTATCTAAACAAGCTAAGTTACTGAAAGTCTCTCGTGGTTACCGATGGAGCTTATGACACCAAGCAATGCCGTCAGGTCATTGCAGATCGGCAAGGGCATGCGGTGATTCCACCTAGAAAAAATGCGAAACCATGGAAAGATACAAAGAGTAGCTCGCTAGAGCGAAATGAATTACTTCGAACAATTAAACGTTTAGGCAGGACACTATGGAAAAAATGGTCAGGCTATCATCGGCGAAGTTTGGTTGAAACTAAGATGCATTGCATCAAATTATTAGGAGATAAACTCAGTGCAAGGAGTTTTAATAGCCAAGTGAATGAGATCCATGCACGTGTAGCAGTCCTTAACAGATTTACGGAATTAGGTCGACCACTGACCCAAGTTACGCCTTAAATTTGGCTCAATTAGGGGCGCTTTGCATTTCAAATCTTTGTGCAACAAAGCCCTGCCGAAGTAGATAGTCTTTTTCAAGTCACTGAAATTGAAGACTTGAAGTTTGTTAAAGAAACAAGTACTTCGGCCACCTATAAAGTAAAAGTTGGAGTAATTAGAGGTGGGCATATCACATCTTCTTGTACTGTAATTGCTACATATGATGACTCGGCAGGTCTGATTGATTGGGAAATCCCATCGGAATGTCATGATTTTTAATGTTGTAATTGGAGATTAGTACATCAACTAATCTCCATTATGCTTACAAGAAATTTCTTTTCTTAACTAGGGTCTGTTGACATTTGCTGTATAAAAAAATAGCGAGATAGTAAAATTCAATCGCTAAACCAAATTCACTACTCGCTATGCCTCGTACAATGTTGAATGATCAACACTGGTCTAAGTTAAAAGCTATTGTCCGCAATTTTAATATTTATCTCAAATCAAATTTGAGAAATTTTTTTGAGGCAATCCTATATCGTATTAGAACAGGATGCCCTTGGAGAGATTTACCCGAGGTCTTCGGGAATCCCAACTCAATTTTTCAAAAGTATAATCGTTGGTCTAACAAAGATAAGCTAATGAAAATATTTAAAATATTCTCAGAGAGCGCTGATCGTGAATGGATATTTGTTGATGCTACTCATGTTAGAGCACACCAACATTCAGCAGGAATCCCTGATCAAGATATTTCAAAAAGTGTTGGGGGTAATAGTTCTAAAATCCACTTAGCTGTTGACTCTCACGGTAACCCGATCGAATTTATTATTTCAGATGGAACAACCCATGATGTCAAAGTTGCCCCTATTTTAGTCGAACAATTAGATTTAACTGACACTGAAATGGTCTGTATGGATAAAGGCTATGATTCTGAAACATTAAGAGAGCAGATTAAAAATAGAAGTGCTAAAGCGAATATACCGAAGAAATCAAACACAAGATCAAGTAATGATCATATGGACTGGTATTTATATAAAATCAGACACTTAGTTGAGAATGCATTTTGTCGTTTGAAGCAATTCCGAGGAATTGCTACACGGTTTGATAAACTAAAGCGAAACTTTCAAAGCGCAGTTGCCTTAGCTTGTATTTATCTGTGGCTGCCTTTGTGAAATGTCAACAGACCCTAAGTTAATTTTATCAAATATTCTTATTAAGAATTCTAAATTGAGGGAAATTTAGATATATTAACATGTACCATTTTTCACAATAGATATTAGTTCTTTTCTATAACTTCCTGGATCATAAACGTCAGTAATTTTACATCCTTGAGCATCACATTTCACATCAAAATCAACATGAAAACTTTCTCCGAAATTTTTAGCCTGTGCGCGTACACGTCCATTTGGTAGTACCGAGTACTTTATTTTATTAGCACGAACATCATAATCATTGCCCGGAATAAGCACTTGACGCACCCATTCACACATATCTCCTTCATGACGATCTGCAATAGCATCTCGCTTCTGAATTAGTAAGCGCAATTCTTTGGATGCATGTAGCTTTAATACATCAATCCCCATCAAGTCTTCATTTAAGTGATCTTCATATACTTTTTTAACAAAATTTATTTTTTCCTGCTGAGAGGAGTTGGCATAGCCTGTACCCGAAGATAAAATGCATAATGCAGTTAGAAAAATTTTTAATTTCATATTTTACTAAAGTATTTGATATTTAAAATAAATATTAATGTTTATTAATATTAAGCACAAGAAAAATTTGCATATTTGTATAACAGCGTGGCGTGAAGCTTTTTATAATAATAAGAGGATCATTTTGAATGCATGTAATAGCCACTTTGGTTTATAAGAATATTTGTCAAAGTGTCCATCTTTAATAAGAATGGGTGTCTAAGTAATTATTGATTTTTCAACTATCCACGGCTTTGTTGCACAAACCTATCTGTAAAGGCTTATATAGCAATATAATTCTCAAATGAATAAGCCCGCACCTAAAACCTATCGCACAACCAATTGGTCTTCTTACAACCGAGCTTTGGTGAACCGAGGAAATATCTTGATCTGGTTTGACCCGACTACTCAATGGTATGCACAACCCAAAGGCAAACATGGTAGAAATCAAACTTATTCTGATGGGCACTGTTGCAAATAGAGATTTGAGTCGATGATGTTCCCTTTAAAAAGTACTTAGAGACCGAAAACCCTGTTGATTAGACACACTTCACCCTGAGGCTGACCATAATAAAATGACGATGCTTGTCCTTTACGTAGTGCACGCATGACTTCAATACCTTTAATTGTGGCATAAGCCGTCTTCATAGATTTGAATCCTAATGTGGCCCTGATGATCCGCTTTAGCTTGCCATGATCACATTCAATCACGTTATTTTTATACTTAATCTGCCTGTGCTCAAGGTCTGGTGGACATTTACCTTCCCGTTTTAACCGTGATAAAGCACGTCCATATGTGGGTGCTTTATCCGTGTTGATCACTTGTGGAATTTGCCACTTCTTCACATTATTTAAAATTTTTCCAAGAAAACAATATGCTGATTTGGTATTACGTCTAGAAGAAAGATAAAAATCAATGGTATCGCCACGTTGATCGACTGCACGATACAGATAAGACCATCGTCCATTCACTTTTACTTAGGTTTCATCAATATGCCACGAGCTCAGATCTGTAGGATTACGCCAATACCAGCGTAAACGTTTTTCTATTTCAGGAGCATAACGTTGAACCCAACGGTAAATAGTCGTGTGATCAACATTCACACCCCGTTCGGCCAGCATTTCCTGCAGTTCACGATAGCTAATGCCATGTTTACAATACCAGCGCACAGCCCAAAGAATGATTTCGCCCTGAAAATGCCGACCATGGAAAGGATTCATATGCTACACCTTTAGCTAAAACAGTCTTCAGCTTACCATTCGTGGTTATTTGCAACAGTGCCCTTTCGCTGAACAGGCCTTAAAACTTTTTTAAAAGTGCATCTTGCAAGATGTCTGACTTTAGCCGCTCATCAGCATGCATGCGTTTTAAACGGGCATTTTCAGCCTCAAGTTCTTTAAGCCGCTTCATCATTGAAAGATCCATGCCGCCATATTTGGACTTCCACTTGTAGAATGTAGCAGAGCTCATACCATGTTCGCGGCACAAGTTCGGGATGGGTGTTCCTGCTTCAGCTTGCTTCAAAATACTCATGATCAAGCTGTCTGAATACTTAGATATTTTCATAGAAAATCTCCTTAAATCAAGGTTATTCGATTTTCTACTTTTAAACGCAATTATTTTTTAGGGGGGATTACCCTGTCACATTAACAGACAGTAGCCAAGAGAACTTATTCTACAAATATTTAAGTAATAAAGATTTTGAAAAAGTAGTAATTCAATAAATATTGTAAATAACAAAAGCCCCTACTTTTAATTGAGTAGGGGCTTTACTTATTCATGATTCTTCTTGGCCATATAAAGCAGCACATACAACATACAGAATCCTTTCACCCTTTGAGTCAGGTATTACAGGTTCATATTGAGGTGAACGAAAAACATAAGAGTCAATTAACTTAGTTTTCTTATACGCATAGTACGCAAGCAACCCTAATTCGTTTGTCCTACATTTAACTCCATATTTAACTAACCTATGATCACCAACACTCAAACCATCTTTAGATAAATCTGTATGAACTACCATCTTTAACCAAACTTCCGCTTGTTCCAGTGTTTCATAAGTCTTTACCGTACGGTCTGGGTCTATATAAGTAACAAATTCATCATCTTTACCCCATTCCATCCAATCAGCTTGAGCTACAACAGGAACAGCAACAAGTAAACTAAGTAATAATTTTTTTAACATAACTTACCCCTCATAAGTAACTGAATTATAAAATCTGATCACATTAAATCACATGCAGAAAGTAGCCGTTTCGACTTCATTACGTCCTCAGTTGACGCACTAAAATCCTAAAACTACTTCTTATAAAAATAAGGGGATGAATCGCCATTATTCTTCTAGACAAATTCCATCTCTTTTCAAATATCGATAGACAGCCTGTCGGCTAATACCAAATGCTTTTGCCAAATCAACTTTCGATGGATACTTCCCTTCTTTCCAGGCTTGTCGTAAGGCATTAGCCTGGTCAGGATTCAATTTATCTACCCGACCTTTATATTTACCTTGAGCAGCTGCAATTTTAATTCCCTCTTTCTGACGTTCAAGAATAATCTCTCGTTCAAATTGAGCAAAAGCTCCCATTAACTGCAACATCAGATTATCCATCGGAGTGGCCTGAGCCGTGAAGGTAATATTCTCTTTCACAAACTGGATGGCTACTCCCCTTTTTACAAGTTGATCAACTTCTGTGACCAAATCTTTTAGACTACGAGCAAAACGATCCATCGAATGAACAATAATCGTGTCTCCTTCACGGACATAACTAAGCATTTCCTGAAATTTAGGACGGGCTGTATTTTTACCTGAAGCTTTATCGACAAAAATTCTGTCGACTTCAATTCCCTCAAGTTGGCGTCCAATATTTTGGTCAATAGAGCTGACTCTGACATATCCAACTTTATGACCTTTCATATTGTTCTCTACTAGACGCCTATTTTCGATTATTGTAACTAATGAATATTAGATTTAAAAGATACATGTAACGTATGGATAAATTTTATTTAAATGAGACATAAATTCTAGAGGCTTTCTAGTGTTGCGTTAGGGCGTACTCTATAGTTACATAATTCGTGATTTAAAGAGACCTAGAAAAAGAGAAATGGTATTTATTTGAGCTAATCAAAGTTGAGAAACTTTAGAATTCTAGCGTTAGTCAAATTTTAAGCAGCCAAAAGCTATATTCTATGAGGTTTTAGCCAATTCAAAAATTAGATAAAACTATACTTTCGCAAGAGGTCTTTTGATTAAATAATAAGCGTGGAACGTGAAAAATCATAAAAAAAGCCCACCTTGGGGAAGATGGGCTATCAACTAGAAACTACAGCATTGATTTCTAAAGAGAATTATAACCCTTGTTTTCGTATAAGGTGTATTATGTTAATTTTAGGGAAATTAATCAGTTGATGAAAAATGAAAATAGGAATTTTTTGGTTTTTGCAAAAGCAAGTTATCGGCATAGCTCATCCATTCAATTTAAATGATGCAGATTCAATAGGCTTAATTGATAGTCCATATACACATGTCGATTATTGGAAAAATATGCAAAGTGTATACCCAGAACTACGTCATTATGAATATGAACAGATTCCAAGGGGTAGGGTAATTTTCGACGCAAATAAAGGAAAAGCAATCGTGTATATGGACAAAAAATTATTTAACACAGTAACAGCCACTAAAATTTATGATTTCTTTGATATAGATTCAGAAAATGCTATTCCAAGAAAAGATCCTCACTATCGTACTTAATTGTTTAATTTAGGCTAAAATGAAATTCTCTTTTAATAGGGGTATGAAGATGAGAAAGCGTTTAAAAGATTATAGCCTTGATCAAGTTTCAAATCGCCAAAAGGTTTCAGGTCAAGTATTACCAATTCAATTTAGCAATGATGAAGCAACAAAACGTGTTGTGATGCACAGTGCTAAACGAGTTATTAAGCAGCATAAAGCAGAACTTCAAGAGCTTGCTTATAAATGAGTTTGATTAGCTCAACATTCGTGATCGCTGTACATGATGAGATCCTATTACAAACTGGCGTGGGGCGAACAGGCTGTCATATTGAAAAGCTAGAAAGCGTATTAAGCCGTATAGATCAGCAGATGTATTACAGCAATGTAAGCGACATTTTTGAGATCGCAGCATGGTTTGGTATTGCTATCTCAAAAGGTCATGCTTTTGTTGATGGTAATAAAAGAACTGGTTTAGCTGTAATGCTGACTTATCTAGAAATTCAAGGTGTTACCATTCAGGAACAAACAGGTTTAGATGATTTGATGGTCGATATTGTTGAATCACAAGAAGAACATGAATTGTTAGCCAAAATTGTGGCTGAATTCTTATACGAGCTTTCGATAATTTAAACTAAGAAATCAGAATCTGAATATTTGGATCATCGATATTCGATAAAATATTCTTATAAATTAAATAATTTTCATCCTCTCGGCAGATAAAAAATACTTCTGCAACATGATCATATTGAGGCAACATAGAGAGTATGGTGCCAATCGCAATTTCAGCAGCCTTTTGAGGTGGAAAACCATAAACACCTGTACTAATACATGGAAAAGAAACAGTGAGTGCATGTATTTCATTAGCTTTGAATAGTGCATTACTATAAGCATCACAAAGCAATTGTGGCTCATTGTGTTCGCCATCTAACCATCGTGGTCCAACCGCATGAATAAGGTATTTAGCAGGCAGATTACCTGCTG
>NZ_VPCH01000085.1:0-7299 GCF_013418285.1 Acinetobacter sp. YH12152 | reverse complement strand
CAGGTATTGTGGAACATGTAACGCTAGTTGAGTTTGATACTAAGCTTCGTGCTGACCAAGTGCTTCAAGACAAGTTAAACAGCTTACCGAATACCACTGTGATCATGAATGCATTGTCTACAGAAGTGGTCGGTGATGGTTCACAAGTCACTGCACTAAAGTATAAAGATCGTGCAACAGATGAAATCAAAACGATAGAATTGGCTGGTATCTTCGTACAAATCGGTTTGTTACCAAATACTGATTTCTTAAAAGAAACAGCGGTTGAACTTTCAAACCGTGGTGAGATCGTAATTAACGAGCGTAACGAAACCAATGTAAAAGGTGTATTTGCTGCCGGTGATTGTACAACAGTACCGTACAAACAAATCATCATTGCGACAGGTGAAGGCGCGAAAGCATCATTGTCTGCTTTTGATTACATCATCCGCTCTGGTCAATAAAAGAAAGGCCAGTGGGTTTCGAGAAACACACTGGCCGCGCTGAATGTTGTCATTTGAATATTATTTTTCTTAATATTCTCGTTTTACAGGAACTTTGGACGCTAACACCGGAGTTCCTTTTTTTGTCTGCAAAATTAGGATTCAAAAATGTCCCCACACATTTTGAATCCTATTCGTTGCCCAGCTATTTTTGTTTTACAACCTTATTTTTATACTTTCCCCAAGGTTGTTTCTCTATAAAATATAAAGCGGAGTAAGCAATTAATATACCAATCTCACCATGCATTTAAGATTTAAATAAATTCAAACCTTTAAACTTCTCCAATAAATCAGTTTGGCTTTCTATATGCTCCGGATGTGGAATAATGCACTCAATCGGACAAACTGAAACACAAGTTTGGTGCTCATAGAAACCGACACATTCAGTACAACGTGCGACATCGATTTCATAAATCTTTGAGCCTTCATAAATAGCGTCATTGGGACATTCAGGTAGACACATGTCACAATTGATGCATTTATCTGTAATCAACAAAGCCATAAAGCGAACTCAAGCCTGATAAGCTAAAGATGAAGCCGAAATATCTACGGTCGAATTGGGTAAATTACGAATCAGTAGGGCATAACGCATATCCACATCGGCAGGCACAGGAATATCAACGATATGACCTGAACCTTTGGCATCGTCAATCAGATTACCTTTTTTATCTTTCATTTCAGTTAAAACGAAGGTGATATTGCCTGAAGTGGTCATCAGTTCTAAAGAATCACCTACAACAAAACGGTTTTTCACTTCGATTTTAAGAGAGTCGCCATTGCGTTCTAAAACTTCACCTACAAACTGTTGATGATCAAAACGTGAAGAGCCGGTTTCATAGTTTTGATATTCACTATGTACATGGCGGCGTAGAAAACCTTCGGTATAACCACGGTTCGCAAGACCTTCAAGTTGTGACATGAGAGCTGGGTCAAATGGTTTACCAGAAAGGGCATCATCGATGGCTTTACGATAAATTTGAGCGGTACGCGCACAGTAGAAATAAGACTTGGTACGGCCTTCAATTTTTAAAGAATGAATGCCCATTTTGGTTAAACGGTCAACATGCTGTACAGCACGCAAGTCTTTCGAGTTCATGAAATAAGTGCCATGTTCATCTTCTTCGGCAGCAAACATGTCTTCTTCATTGCGTTGTAATAAAACCGGCTCGCCGAATTGGTGTTGTTCTAGGGCGTGTTGCTCATCGGCATTTTTATTATTGCAGCATGATGATTCTTTAATTTGTGTGACTGGAATAACATCACCAGTTTCATCTTCAACTGCATCGTGAATTTTATAATCCCATCGGCATGCATTGGTACATGCACCTTGGTTTGCATCACGTTTATTCATATAGCCAGAAAGTAAGCAACGACCGGAGTAAGCCATACATAATGCACCATGTACGAAAACTTCAATTTCCATATCAGGTACATTGTGTTTAATTTCTTCAATTTCTTCGATTGATAATTCACGTGACAGAATGACACGTGTCAGTCCCATATTTTTCCAAAATTTAACCGTTGCCCAGTTCACCGCATTGGCTTGGACAGACAAATGAATGGACACTTCTGGAAAATGTTCACGCACCATCATGATTAGACCAGGGTCAGACATGATCAGTGCATCAGGATTCATGGCAACCACAGGTTCAAGGTCACGGATGAAATTTTTCAGTTTTGAGTTATGCGGTTGGATGTTTACCACCACATAAAACTTTTTCCCTAAGGCATGAGCTTCTTCAATGCCAATTTTTAAATTGTCATGGTCGAAAGCATTATTGCGCACACGTAAGCTATATCGCGGCTGACCTGCATACACGGCATCTGCGCCATAAGCAAAAGCGTAGCGCATATTTTTTAAAGAGCCAGCAGGTGAGAGGAGTTCGGTTACGTGTTGAATCGTCATGTCAATAAAGGCATAAAAAATTTATGGCTTTATTGTAGTGATCTAAAAAAAGGATTCAACCAAGTATTTTAGTTGGGTTTTCAAGATATTCCGTTTTCCAAATGTTTTAAAATTTGGCAATCATTAATTTGACTGGTTTCATTACAGCTAGCACGGAGCTTACTTAACTGTATTTTAAAATTTTCTAATTCTTTAATTTTTTCAGAAACTTGACGAATGTGATTATCAATTAATTCATTCACAGCATGACAGCTTTGCGTAGGGGATTGCTCAAGTTCAAGCAGGGTTTGAATCTCGGTGAGAGAAATATCGAGGTTTCGACAGCGCTTAATAAAAACCAAACGTTTGTACATTTCTTCATCATAATAGCGATAATTGTTGTCTGCGCGGAAGCTAGGTTTCAGCAGTTTTTTCTTTTCATAAAAGCGAATACTGTCAATGCTTACCCCAGATTTGGTGGACAATTCTTTAATCAAATAATGTTTTTGTACGTTCATGCTTGACCTTGGAGTGAGTCCATAGTTTTGAATAAGAGTAATACAAATCCATTGATTTTAAAATTGGAGCACATTTATGGCATGTACATGTAGTCATGAGCCAGCACCAAACAAACCCAACAGTAAATTTCGTATCGCACTTTGGATTGCCTTAATCATTAACGCCATGATGTTTTTGGTGGAGCTGATTGGTGGGGCTTATGCACATTCTTCTGCGCTTTGGGCGGACTCGCTGGATTTCTTTGGTGATGCTGTAAATTATGGGGTTTCATTAGCCGTGCTTGGCGCCAGTTTATATTGGCGTGCAACAGTTGCCTTGGTGAAAGGTTTTGTCATGGCAGCGTTTGGGATCGTTGTGATTGCCAAAGTGCTCTATGCCTATGCCAATGGGATCGCTCCTGAACCAATCACCATGGGTGTGATTGGTATTCTGGCCTTAGTCGCTAATGTCATCTGTGCATACGTCTTATATGCCTTCCGTGAAGGTGACTCCAATATGCAATCCGTTTGGCTATGTAGCCGTAATGATGCGATTGGTAATGTCGCAGTGATCTTGGCTGCAGTCGGGGTATTTGGTACAGGTAGTCTATGGCCAGATTTGATTGTGGCTGTAATCATGGCGATCTTAGGTTTAACGGGTGGTTATCAGGTGATTCGAAAAGCATTACAAGAGCGTAAGCAAAAAGACATTCTGAGTACCCCTTGCTCTTAAATTATTCCTCTTAATTTCACCGTTAATAGCATTCATTTAAGCAAGGTTTTTAACGCAGATGAAGAGTCGTTAAATCGCTAGTTGAAATTAAAATAGCAGTCAGTTTTATACGAAATTTTCCTGACTGCTAATTTGATAAATCTTCTGAAATCAGACTGTATTTAATGGGGTGCTGAGGTTTTATCTACAGACTCCAGTTAAGTTATGCTTTACAATAGCGCGCGAAAATCATGTTTAAAAATTAGGTTTTCTACCTTAAAAGCTTTATGTTTAGGCTCCATTGGTGCATCAGGTAAATTAAATGTCGAAAAAGCAAGACATCATTAACGTTGCGCTCCAACTCTTCAATTCTTATAGCTATAACTCGATTGGTATAGATCGAATTATTGGGGAATCAGGCGTTGCTAAAATGACGTTTTATAAATATTTCCCCTCTAAAGCCAAATTAATTGAAGAATGTCTCGTGATTCGAAATCTTAATTTACAGGAATCACTTGAAGCTGCTATTGCAGAATGTGATCCAGAAGACCATCTTTCGCATATTAAAACCATTTTTGCTTGGTACGATGCTTGGTTTCATACTGCAGATTTCAATGGTTGTATGTTTCAAAAAGCAGTAGAAGAAATATCTAAAGTTTATCCTTCGTCATTACAACCTGCGATCGATTATAAAGACTGGCTCAAATCAAAACTAAGTACTGCTTTGCAAAATCTGGGCATTCAGCAAACTGAACAACTCGCTGCATTTCTGAGTAGTATTTTGGATGGCATGACCATCCAAGCCCAAATTGACCCCAACCAAGTGCATTTAGCAGAGTATTGGAAGCGAGTTGAAACCTTAATTCGTTTGGAATTGGCTGCTTAAAAATTTGTTTGTAGGCATCTAGGTTTTAAATCTAGCGACGACTTATTTGTATTGATTAACCATCAATTTTTTTCACATGACTTAAGATTCTAAGAAAATAAAAAGCGCGATTATTTGGGGTAATCGCGCTTTGCTGACAATTGTGCGTTCAAATCATTCACTTTGTTAGCTTAAGTCAATGATTTGATTTTCGAACGTTTTATACGTTTTCTCTCATTTATATTTTTACCCTCTGAATGCTAAATTCATTCGGTTTTTGCAGCAAAATAGACAGACTTGTCTGTTTTTTTGAATTATAGGGGATCTTAGGTGAATTACAAGACAGGAAAGAAAGGGTTGTGTGTTTTTTAATCTGACTTGAGTTTAAATTAATCTACTATTTTTAAAGATAATATTAAAAAATTAATCATTAAGCTCGGTGCTAATTAGACGATAAACTATTTTTACACTTGTGTGAATGACGTTGCTTGTTGGATGCAAGTGCATGGTCTAAGACCATTTGGTGAATATTTTATATGCAAGAAGTATTTAGTGAGTGGGTTCTCAGCTTTTTAGTTTTAAGTGAATTTTTGAATCGTGGATTTTACATAACGAAACATCTTCTATGGTTTTAAGCATTAAGTTTATTGATGAATTTGACTAAACTAGCAGCAAAATATTTCCATGATTACAATTTAGAATTTTTATTATGTTAGGCAAAATATTTGCTGTATTAGAACAATTGGGTCTATCCGCCCAAAAACGTGCCATTCATGTGCAATTTTCCAACCCTGCGTTGAATGATGAGCTTTTTATTCAACGTATTGATGGGGAGCATGTCTTAAACCAAGGCGTGCAAGCGACTTTGATTTGCCTATCTACTAATGCACTTATTCCACTAAAACAATTTATTGGCGTACAAGTCGCCGTTGATCAAGTGACCGATCAGGGCGAACTCTTCCGCACCACGGGTATTATTACCGAAGCCACCCAAGGCCAGAGTGACGGTTCACTCACGCTGTATAAACTCACTTTAGAAGATGCAACATCGCTGTGGCATAAACGCAGGAACAGCCGTGTGTTTATGAACAAATCGGTGCGCGATGTCAGTGAAACTCTCTTTAAAGAATGGCAAAGCAAAAGTCCGCTCTTTGCTGCCAGTCTAACGCTAGATCTAAGCGGTTTAAGTCAGAACTATGATGTACGACCTTTCATCATGCAGTCGAATGAAAGCGATTATGACTTTTTAACGCGTCTTTGGCGCAGTGAAGGCATCAATTGGCTCATCGATGAAGCGCAGCTGAAAGCACCACATTCCTCAGCGCCAATTGAAAAACAAAAACTCCGCCTGATTGATGACAATAGCCAATATCAAGCACTCAGCCGTCGTAGTATCCGCTTTCATCGCTCTAGTGCCACAGAAAAACAAGACAGCATCACCAGCTTGATCGGTGAACGTAGCATTCAACCGACTGCGGTCCATGTGCAGCGCTGGCAAGCCGATGGACTGAGCCAAGAAGAAGGCGCAGGCTCAGTTCAAAGCAAACATCAGCATAGCCAAAGCCAAGACAATGCCAGTTTAAGTTTGGAACAAGCATGGCATATCAGCCCTGCATGGATGCAAGACTTAAAAGGCGAAGACCAAGCTACCGCTTCATCAAACAGTCAGATTGAAAAACTGAATCAAAACCTAACGCGCTATCACGAGCTACAATCGAAAAAATTCAATGCACAATCGACTGTGCGTGATACACAAGTCGGTTATTGGTTTGAATTGAATGAACACCCAGAAATTGATCAACACAGTGGTGCAGACAAACAATTTTTAATCACAGAAAAGAAATTCTATAACCAAAATAACTTACCCAAAGACCTTACTGAACAAGTCAATCAACTGATTGAACAAAGTCAGTGGAACATTAAACCGATCCATGAACAGGCCGAGCGTCAGGCCAATCAGCTCACATTACAACGCCGCAATATTGCGACGGTTCCTGCATATAACCCACTCGAACACCGTCCAAGCACCCATCCGCAACGGGCTAAAGTCGTTGGGCCAAGTGGTGAAGAAATACATGTCGATGAATGGGGGCGTATCAAAGTCCGCTTCTTATTTACCCGTGGTGATGATCACAGCCATGATGGTGGTGCAGGCAGCAATGACAATGATATGGATTCTGCATGGGTCGATGTACTTACTCCATGGGCAGGTGAAGGTTATGGCGCACGCTTCTTACCGCGCATTAATGAAATCGTAGTTATTGATTTCTTTGACGGTAATATTGACCGACCATTTGTAGTGGGGCGCATACATGAAGCACAGCGCAGTCCAACCCAATTTGATAGTAAAGGCAAACTGCCAGACACCAAAAAACTGGCTGGAATAAAAAGTAAGGAAGTCCAAGGTGAAGGCTTTGGACAACTTCGCTTTGATGACACGACTGGACAAATCTCAACACAATTACAAAGTACCCATGGCGCCACTCAGCTCAACCTAGGGAACCTCAGTCATCCCAAAGAAACCGCAGAAAGTGAGGGAAGAGGCGAAGGTTTTGAACTGAGAACCGACCAATGGGGTGCTATTCGAGCTGGTAAGGGATTATTGATTAGTTCTGCGAGTCAAGAAAACGCCAAAGATATACAATTAAATATAAAAGAGTTGTTAACGCAATTAAATGAATCTATAGAAAAACTCAAAAGTTTAGAAAAAAATGCTCGAGTAAGTAAGGCTTGAACCGTACCGGGTTTGTCGGAGACATTTTTATTTAAGTTAGGCCACGTGACCTAACGGGTTAATCTTATCATAGTACATTGCTTCAAACTCAAAAGGCGATACATAACCCAATGCGCTGTGTACA
>NZ_VPCH01000084.1:0-7375 GCF_013418285.1 Acinetobacter sp. YH12152 | reverse complement strand
TCATGAGAAAGCCCATATAAATGGGTAGAGTACAAGTTGCTGTAGAAGCATTTTTAATTCGTCTGATCACAGATACTTTATAAAGTATTTTAATACTTTTTTGAATCCGTCAATGCGTAAGTCCTAGATTATATATTTCCAATAGCAATGGCTCTGTTTTCTTCTCTTTTTGGCGCATTGCTTGGATATTTTGTTTTTCATAGACAAGAAAAAATAGTGTTAGAAAAAAGAAAGTTAGACACCGTAAATAAATGGCTATTGTTAGGTAATGAAATCCATCAATCATTGATAGCTATCAAATTTAATTACAACAATAATTTGTGTAATGATCCATTAAAAAGATTTTTTGCCATACCTTTTATAATTTTGGAGGATAAAAATTATAGTTTTCCATATCATGAGTTAGCCTTTATATCTAGCAGCTCATCTTCCAAATGGAACAATATCCCCAATTTACTTATTTTGTTTTCCAACTATTCATCCGTAATTAAGATGCTACAGACCCGCAATGAATCAAATGAAAAAATTAAGAAGGAAATCTTGGATAAGAAACAATCAAATAGGGCTAGTATAAATATTACTTGTCAGGAAATTTCACAAATTGCAGACCTAAGCGAATTAGCTCGTGTTATAGATTTAAGTGAGCGGCTAATAGTCTTAATAGATGATCTAATTATTGGGTTTAATGAATTTTTACAAGAGTTTCCTGAAGTTGCAAAGCAGAAAATAAATTTAAAATTGATAAAGGGATATGGATCAATTTTAACGTACAAACCGAATGATAATGCTGAGTTTCAGTCAATATTAAAGAGATCTCCTTTACCAGATTATAAAAAATTATCATCTATTTTGGAGCTTGACGAAGAGGAACTTATGGCAAGATATAGGCCATTATTTGAAAAATAATCCAAGGTCTGCATTATGAAACTCAACTCATTCTCCCCAATCCCTGAAGACGATGAAGAACTGCATCTGCCTGAGCTAGTGTACTGGGCATCTTTAGGTGAACTTGCAGAAGTCGAAAAATCTTTGGCGAATGGCACAGACGTAAACTCTGCCGATGAAGAAGGCTACAGCGCACTGCATGCAGCAGCAGAAAACGGCTATTTAGACGTAGTGAAGCTATTGGTAGGCAAAGGTGCAGATGTAAAGCACAAAACCCAATATACCGCTTTAGAACTTGCAGAAATGGCAGGTCATGACGATGTTGTGGCATATCTCAAAAGCCTCTAAGTCCGATTGCGCAAAATCATGATCGTGAAATCCTCCAGCTGAATCTGGGGGATTTTTTTAATGGGTCATAAAAAATTAATAGATAGAAAAAGAAAACCCCGACATCCTGTCGGGGTTTTCTTCGTATTTCGTGTTCTAGATACAACTCCTTGTCATATCTCACGTCCTGATGCAGAAACTTATTGTTATTGTTTTATGTTTCGGAAACTTCCTGTCTCCTGATAACTGTAGATTAGGCCTGTTTCATAAACTTGGAAAGCCGCAATTTTCTGCATGTCATGTAAGTCAAAACGTACAAAATTATTCTGTTACCTTTCCAAAGAAAAATCATCTGATTAATTGATTAGAATCAAATGATTATAAAAGGGAAGGGAACAGTAAATGAAACAATGCTTACAATATTTTCGAACGCCTAGCCTCATTGTTGGCATCCTGATGACAGCCGCATGCCATGCGGAAAACACCACAACTACAGCACAAGATCAAACACCAAGCCAAGCTCAAAAATCGGCACAAATCCAGCAAGAACAACGCTTTAAAATACAAAAAATCGCTCAATTTAATGAACCTTGGGCGTTTCAACAACTCCCAGATGGACGCTTATTGCTAACTGAAAGAAAAGGTCAACTGATCATCTTTAACCCGCAAAATCAGCAGAAAATACAGGTGAAAAACCTTCCCAAAGTTGCCTATGGCGGACAAGGCGGATTAGGTGATATTGCACTTGATCCGCAGTTTGAAAAAAATCATCAGATATACTTGAGCTATGCAGAAGCGGGACAGGGCGGTTATGGCGCTGTCATCGAAAAAGCCACATTAAACCTCAATGAAGCTGCGCCAAGTTTAAAACAGCGGAAAATCATTTGGAGGCAAATTCCAAAAGTAGAAGGTCAAGGCCATTATTCACACCGTATGCAGTTTGGTGCAGATGGAAAATTATGGGTGAGTTCGGGCGAACGTCAGAAGTTTGATCCTGCACAAGATCTGCAGTCAAATTTGGGTAAAGTACTGCGCTTAAATAGTGATGGAACACCTGCTGTAGATAATCCATTTCAGACCCAAGGCGAGGTTGCCAAGCAAGTGTGGAGCTTCGGGCACCGTAACCCTTTAGGCATGGCATTTGATGCAAAACAGCAGCTTTGGGTGGCCGAAATGGGACCGAAAGGCGGCGATGAGTTAAATCTTGTGCAACGTGGTAAAAACTATGGCTATCCGCATGTGTCGAATGGCGATCATTATGATGATCAACCGATTCCTGATCATCATACACGGCCTGAATTTGAAGCGCCTGCCATCAGCTGGACACCGGTGATTTCACCGTCGAGTTTGATGTTTTACCAAGGGCAAAAATTCCCCTTGTGGAAAAATAAAGCGCTGATTGGCGGGTTGTCGTCTCAAGCAATCGTGATTGTGGACACAGCGCATCAACCGGCAACAGAAATCCAGCGCATCGACATGAAACAGCGGGTCCGTGGCTTGATTGAAGCCAAAGATGGCGCCATTTGGGGGATTGAGGACGGTGAAAAAGCATGGTTATTCAAAATTGAGCCAAAATAGCGGCTAAAAAATAAACAAAAAATTCAAAAAATAAAAAAAAGCCCCTACGGGGCTTCTCACATACAGGCCTGCACGAATTTTAAATCTATCAGCTAAGCCGCATAGTGCTCATCGGCATTAAATGCATTGGCTTGAATTTGAATTAATTTACGATTTCCTTGTTCTCCATTCATCCGCCAATGCGCAATTTTAATATTATCGACGATCGCAACATCGCCTTTATGCCATTGTAAAAGCAGCGCATCTTTATACATCGCATCAAAAAATTGCTGCTTTTCGTTATCGCTGCATTCAATTTGTTGACCTTCTGGCGTGTAAATTTCCCAAGTCAGCTGCATGCCGTCCGCCGTCGAATCGATTTCAATCTCTCCTCGATTTTCAAAGCAATTTTTGGCCGCCTGATGGGCAAATGGATTGGTATTATTGGCAAAAGCCCACGGCTGAATGACATGCTTTTTCGTATCGGGGTGATGAATCACCAGTGGCGAACGCTGTAAGGTCAGTTTGGCTTTTTTATCTTGTCGAATCTCTAGACTAAACGGGCTCTTTTTCAGCAATAACCGGTCAAATAGCCCCACCTCGCGCGCCGAGACATAAGAAAAATGGTTCCATGCACCGAGATATTTTTCCTGTAGATGTTTCGGAAAATTCTCCCAAATCTGCTCTAAGTTATTAAATCCTGTTTCTGCCAAATACGTCGAAGGTTCCTGACAAAATAAGGCGATATAACGCGAGCGTTCTGAGCGCACGCCGCCTTCAACATGTGGGCCTTGTACCGAGTTTTCGACTGGACCCAATTGCACTGTGTTGCGGTCTATATAACGACGGTAGTCGCCTGCGCCGAGCAATTTCTCGCTGTATTTTCGCATCCAAGATGCAACCCAGCTGGGCATGTTGGGGTTAAATGCATTCCATGGCGTAAACTGAAAATATTGTTCAATCAGTTGGTTAAATTGTTCGGGTTGCTCGATGTTAAAACTACGAAACAGTAAGATGCCATTTTCATGGATTTGTTGTAAAAGCTCTTGTCGATGCGCGCCAATATATTGTGCAAGATCTTGCGGGCTATTGTGTTCTGGAGCGGCATGAAAAATGCGGGTAAAACTATTCAGTTGTTGCTGTTGCAATTGCATAGGGCATTCTCTAATTTTTTAATTCAATTTTTATTGTTGTCGCCTAATCCCTAAGCGCTGACAGTTCGAGCTGCTGAACTCGCAGCCGTTATTCTGTCTAAATTCTCTGCCGATTATAAGTACAGTTTTACTGTTGCGATGTAAGTATTGTTGATAAATTGCGATTTTTCGACGAATAGAGTGCGATCTCTGAATGAATGACGACATGAAAAAAGCCCTCGACATCCTATCGAAGGCTTTTTAGATTCATTCTAAAGATATGACTCCTGTCATACCGATTAGCGTTCCTGCTGCATGTGCATTATTTATTTTTATTGCAAGACATCCTGTCTCTGTATGTTCTTACTATAGGCGCGTTGCTGTTGAGGCTACAGGCGTAAATACTGCAAGCGCTGTAGGTAAATGCCTACAGCAGAACGTCGCTAAATCCTGCTAGTGTAGTGATGGATATAACAACAATGAGTTTCGCGCATGCCTGCAACACAAATCGATATACGGATGCAATACAGCATAGAACAAGAACAACAGTTGATAAATGCTGTCTTTGACGCCTTACAACAGAGTTTTCAGCTGCCTCGATATGACCGCAATATACGTTTGCAAGTGCATGCCCCACATCGGTTTCAGGTGTTTGATCATTTGACGCAGCCTGAGCGTTTTACACATATCACCATCGATTGTTTTGCGGGACGAACCTTAGCAACCAAGCGTAAGTTATATCAAATGCTGGTGCAAAATTTGGTGGAATTTGGCATTCCAGCCGACCATATCATCATTACCTTACGCGAAAGCCCTCAAGAAAACTGGGGGATTCGAGCTGGTCAAGCCGCCTGTGATGTCGATTTAGGTTTTCAGGTCGATGTTTAGTCTGTGCAAATACATGGAATGTTGCTTTCACGGAGCTTAAACGAAAAAAGCCCCGACATCCTGTCGGGGCTTTTTCGGATTCATTGTAGCGGTATAACTTCTGTCCTACCGTTAAGCTTCCTGCTCATTGTCTTATCATTGTTGTTTTATGTTCAGTGACATCCTGTCGCTGTATGACCTTAATATAAAAGTAATCCAATAACGTGAATAGTGTCTATTATCCGCATCTGATGTAAGCCAAAACGTACAACACCTAAATTATCATTCTGTCCGTCGCGTCAATGTATTGCACAGCATTAAGGCTCTCGACCGTTAGATCTATGCATCCATATTGATCTAAACCGCTTTTAAAACAGCAGGAAGCTGGTTTTGAAGTGACTAAAAGCCTTATCAGTGGTGTTACATATTTTTGCGATTAATTGGTTGAATGGTGAACTAATTTATCAGACATTAAAAATTCATAATGAAAAATATACAGGGAATAAGATCGATGCTAAGAACACTTACACAACAACGGACGACATCAAAACTTCAGCTCGCATTAGGCTGCGTCATTGTGCTTAGTGCTTCAGCAAGTTGGGCAGCATCTCCACAAGAGATTAAGAAAATTGCAGAAAGTCAAAAGCAAAGTTATTTAGAGACCTTGAAAACCTTAGTCAATATTGAATCTGGCAGTAAAGATATTGAGGGATTGAATCAGATTGCCAAGGTGGTCGCAGAGCAATTAAAAGCCACAGGGGCTGAGGTGAACGTGATTCAGCCCAAAGACATCATGAAACTCGATGGTGCGCCAGATCAGACAGGGCCGATTGTAAAAGCGGTACTAAAAGGCAAAGGTCAAACGAACATTATGTTGTTGGCGCATAACGATACGGTGTATCAAAAGGGCCAATTACAAGGTCAACCGTTTCGCATAGACGGTAATAAAGCCTATGGCTTGGGTATTTTGGATGACAAGCAAGGTGTTGCTGCAGTGATTCATGTTTTGGATATGCTGAAACAGCTGAAGTACCAAGATTACGGCACCATTACGGTATTAATTAATTCAGATGAAGAAATCAGTTCACCCGGCTCGCGCCAATTGATTATGGATACCGCTCAAAATCAGGACGTTGTCCTCTCCTTTGAAACCGGTGGTTTAGAGGGAAGCTTGATGTTAGCCACCAGTGGGATTGGTGCGGCTTATTTAGATATTAAAGGGCAGGGTTCGCATGCGGGGGTAAAACCTGAAGCAGGGGTCAATGCCTTGACAGAACTGGCTTTTCAGATTCAACAATTGGAAAATCTATCCAATCCGAAAACGGGTTTAAAGCTGAATTGGACTGTTGCGACGGCTGGAAAAACCCGAAATGTGATTCCTGACCATGCGACAGCGCAGGCAGATGCTCGTTCCTTAAAACCACAAGATTTTGCTGAGTTGGAAAAAACCTTGAAGCAAAAAGTCAAAACCAAAAAATTGGCGGAAAGTCAGGTCGAGGTCAAATTTGAAGTCCGTCGACCACCTTTAGAAGCCAGTCCACAAGCCAAAAAATTAGCCGCGACAGCCCAGCAGATTTACACAAACGAATTAAAGCTGCCGATGAAAGTTGAAACGACCGCTTGGGGTGGTGGTACTGATGCCGCTTTTGCTGGAGTTACTTCGAAAGCCGCGATCATTGAAGGAATCGGTATGTCTGGCGATGGATTACATTCAGATAAAGCAGAATATATTTTGACGGATTCTATCGTGCCGCGTTTGTACTTGGTGACCCGCTTAATTGTTGAAAGTTCTAAAAAGTAATCGTATCCGATTGGATGAGATCTAATGAGTCATTGCCCTGAGTTTGGTTGTGGCTCATGTTAGAGCTATTCTTATGTAGCATTTGAAATGAAAAAAGCCCCGACATCCTGTCGAGGCTTTTTCAGATTCATTCTAGCGGTATAACTCCTGTCCTACCGTAAGCTTCCTGCTTAGTCTTATCATTGTTGTTTTATGTTCAGTGACGTCCTGTCTCTGTATGCTTTAACTTTATCGTGGATGATGCATGGCGTATAGCTGCCATCTGCCGAAAATAATGTAAGCCTGAACCTACAAAAGGCGGCATCTATCACGCGAACGGCAACAATTAAGCACTCACATATTGCAGTAATTTTTTGAAAATCGCTTTAACCGCTTTGTTGTCAAATTCATTCGGTTCGAATTTATCTGTTTGATTACGTGTAAAAATGTCACGAATTTCAACTACAGCATTACTGTCAATTAAGCCCAATTGAGTTGCCACTTGGCGAATTTGATCAATCGAACGTGAACCATTGGTGCCTCCATAGCTAACGTATGCCGCAGGTTTTCCGCCCCATTCTTTACCGAGGTAATCCAATGCATTTTTGAGCGCAGGGCTGTAGCCGTGGTTATATTCAGGGCTAATGAAAATAAATGCGTCGCCTTGCGCGATTTTATCAAATGGAGCGTAAAACTCTTTCCTTCAGGTCAGAGATATAAGCGACACGACATGAAGTGTCGTTTGATTTAACTAAGGACTATTTTCCTTGAGTTTTGATTGTTAATATAAGTACATGAAAACCCTTAAATTACGTATAAAAGACAA
>NZ_VPCH01000083.1:0-7638 GCF_013418285.1 Acinetobacter sp. YH12152 | reverse complement strand
TAATCATCGAAGAATTCAAAAGGGTTTGGGTTTTAAGACACCAAATCAAATGGCCGAAGACTTTTATAAGTTGGCTGCCTAGAATCTCCCAAGGGAAAGTCTCCTGATAATTCAGCGTATATCAGTTAGAACTCAAGCCAATCGATATTCAATCGATCCATCGAGTAGGGAATCAATGTGTGATTACCCTGAAAAATGGTCAAAAAATTGTGATTGATGATTTTTATACAGCTGACTTTGGTTCTGAAAATTCTTTGCTCGTGCGTAGTGGGCCAGAGCAATTTGAATTGGTTGAAATGGATGTTGATGGCAAAACAATTAGCTATCGTTCTGTGAATGAATTTATGCAACCTTTAGCTGCATCGACTCAATTAAATCAGGCGACAACACCTGTTCAAGCTATGGAAGTTGCAAGTGAAGATGATGGTTCGCCATCGTTACTTAAGGCAGGATTGGCGATCTTAGGTGCAGAAGCGATATACCTGCTGGCATTTGACAAAGAAGATGATAAATCTTCTAGCAATGACAAAACAGCGCCAAGTACGCCAACTGGAAGTTTTGATAGTGACGGAAAAGTCGTGTCCGGCAAGGCGGAAGCAGGTGCAACGGTTTATATCGTAGATGCGAAAGGCAATACGATTGGTCAATCTAAAGCAGATGCTGATGGCAACTAAAAATTACTTTAGATGACGCGATTACAGACGGAAATCGTGTGATTGTGTACGCTAAAGACAAGGCGGGAAATAGTTCTCAATCGACAATATTGACGGGTAGTAAAGATACAATTTCGCCGGACGCTGCAAATGCACAAGTGGATGAAAGCGGTAAGTTTGTCTCAGGTTTTGCCGAAGCGGGTGCAAAAGTCTATGTTTATGCTGCAGATGGCACAACGCTTTTAGGTGGGCCTGTGACTGCGGCAAGTGATGGCAATTTCTCCATTGCATTAAGTAATACTTTAGAAGCGGGTGAGACGGCTAAAGTCATTGTAGAAGATAAAGCTGGCAATAAATCTGAAGCGCAGTCGGTTGAAATGGGCAAAGATACGCTTCGACCTGATCAACCTAAAATTGAAGTGAATAAAGCCGGAACTGAACTGGTTGGTACTGCCGAAGCCAATAGCACCATTCAAATCTTAGATGCAAATTTACAAGTCATCGCCACTACTACGGTAGATGCCAATGGTCAATTTAAACTGACATTGTCTCCAGCGCTGTCGGATAGTAATAAGACAACCATTATTGTGGTCGATGCGGCAGGCAATCAATCGATACCTTTAAATGTCACTGCTGGTACGGATAATACGGCACCCGTTGCACCAACAGCAACAATCAATACAGATGGTACAGAAGTGTCAGGAAGCGCTGAAATTGGTGTCAAAATTACCATTAAAAACAGTGCGGGAAATACGCTTGGTACTGCAACTGTAGGCGACGATGGTCGCTATACGGTGAAATTAAGCAGCGCAATTACGGATAATAATGTTGTCCAAGTGACTGCGACAGATGCGGCTGGCAATAGCTCAAAGAGCACGCAAGTCATTGGGACAAAGGACACTATTGCGCCATCCGCGCCGACATTGACGACGGTGTATGATGATCGCGAGACTACAAAGCTCACCATTAAGCAGGGGGAGAGCACGCAAGATTCCACCCCAAGTTTTGAAGGTAAAGGTGAGGCCAATGCCACGATTACCATTTATAAAAATGGCGTCGTAGTGGCAACTGTCAAAGCAGATACCAGTGGAAAATGGTTGTATACATCAGAGCCTGATTTAGCTGCAGGCAAGTACAGTTATAGTTTTACCCAAACGGATGCGGCTGGAAATACCAGTGCCAAAAGCTCAGCATTTGATTTTACCGTTGAAGCGATGACAGTTGCCAAAGCGAGTTTATTCTTGATCTCAGAAGAACAGGCTTCGGATGAATTACAAGATCAAGCATCAATGTTAACAGATGATAATAGTGTGTTTGATGTACTTGCGCAGCACAGTGTTTCGAGCTTTGGCTTAAACGAAACAAGCTCTTTTATTTCTGATGATCAAATCAATTTGAACGGCTTATTGAGCAATCCTGAACCCAACAATGCTCTTGATGTAATATCAGATGATTCATCTTATTTAAATGCGTCTATTAATCCTGTATCGGGTGGGACAGCAGTTTCGAATGCAGCGTTCCAAACAGCATGGGGCACATTAGATCCGTTAGATCAATCCTTAAATGTGCTACCACTCTATTAATAATTAATACATCCATTCATTAATATAGCGATAAAAAAGCACTCTGATGAGTGCTTTTTTATTTAAGATTTTTTCTGATTAGAATATAAAATGCCACCAGTGATCATCGCACCGAGTGTTGCGAACAGCATATCTTTATGCGCATCCCAAATATCACCTTGTTGCCCATTATAATTTTCAGCTTCTTCGGGTGATAAGCCAATGGCAATCAGCCATTCGATCCATTCATAAAATAAACTGGTCGCCATGACGAACTGTACGACCAATAAAAAGAGTGGTCCTGCTTTTAATTGCGGTAGCCAGATTTGAAATATGCGATAAAAGAACGGGTAGAGCAGCAAACCATAGGCAAGATGTACAAGCCGATCATACATATTCCGGGTCCATCCCATGCTTTGGTCAAGGTTGAAACCTAGGAGAGCTTGTGTCCATTCAGAATAAGGCACATAAGAATATAAATAATGGGCACCAATGACATGAATCAGTAAAAAGCCAAGATACAGACAAACTGTTGTGAAAGTTAGCCCTATTTTATAGAGGAAAACGAGCAACACGATTAGCATAAACGCTGTGCCGATTTGATGGAGGATATACGCTTCCATTTCTAAAGGTTGGATACTGGCGATCACAATGGCAAGAGTTAATAATGCAAAAGCTAAGATGTGCTTAAGTTTTAATTTGAAATCAATCATGAAAAGGCAAAGCTCAAAATTTTTATCGGTGTGCAGTGGTTATAATTCGCGGCAAGTATAGCCATAATGCGATGAAAAGTGTTAGTTAGACGGCGCTAGAATTTGTGCATTATTTTTTCAAATGTCATCAGTTCGCTACTAGGGATAAGTATTTTCAAAAAGATTGTATTAAACTCAGATGTATATCGAAGTTTATATATTTGGACGTGACTATGGCTGTTGTTGAGGCATTTATTGCGACTCAAAATTGTTATTTTAACTATGAGTTTGAAGAACTTAATTTAACATATGATTTTCCAGAAGAGCTCTCTGTGTCTTTGCGCGGCATGATGTTTCGCCATGAGATTCAATATCCCGATACCACATATTATGTTTATTATTCAGATGTTTTAACAGGCTGTGAATTACAAAGGATGAAAGAAGATTGGGCGAAATATTGCCCTGCAGAATAAAATTACGTCTAAATTTTCTATCTCCTTATAGGAGATGAGAATCCTCAGAATATATTCTGAGTTCGCAAGGGGAGAGTTGGATAGTCTAATCTCCTTGCGGAGCATGCACCTCATCTCAAAGAGAGCAGAAGTATTATAAATAAAAAACGAGGCATGAAGCCTCGTTTTTTTTGATCTATCTAAAATTAGATTTTAGAAATAAGATCTTTAATGTTTGCTGCTTGAGTTGATGCATTACCTGTATATGTTGCAGGTGTCATTTCTGCAAGACGTGCACGGTCAGCAGCTGGAACAGCTTCTAATTCGTTACCATTTACGAAATCAACCATCATTTCGCGAGTCATTGCTTGACCACGAGTAAGGGCTTTAAGTTTTTCGTAAGGTTTTTCAACTGCATAACGACGCATAACAGTTTGAATCGGTTCTGCAAGTACTTCTTGCGCATGGTCAAGGTCTTCAAGAATACGTTGAGCATTCAATTCAAGTTTACCAATACCTTTAGAGCAAGCTTCAAAAGCGATCAAGCTTTGTGCAAAACCAACGCCCATGTTACGAAGAACAGTAGAGTCAGTTAAGTCACGCTGCCAGCGAGATACAGGAAGTTTTTCGCCTAAATGCGCAAGTACTGCATTTGCAATACCCAAGTTACCTTCAGAGTTTTCGAAGTCAATTGGGTTTACTTTATGCGGCATAGTTGAAGAACCAACTTCACCTTCTTTTAAACGTTGTTTGAAGAAACCAAGTGAGATGTAGCCCCAAACGTCACGGTTAAAGTCGATCAAAATGGTGTTGAAACGACGTAGCGCATCAAAAAGTTCCGCCATGTAGTCATGTGGTTCGATTTGAGTGGTGTACGGGTTAAATTCTAAACCTAATGATTCAACAAATGCTTGTGAATGCGCAGGCCAGTTAATTTCAGGGTAAGCAGAGTAGTGCGCGTTGTAGTTACCTACTGCACCATTGATTTTACCAAGTAATTCAACTTGTTTGAATTGTTTGATTTGACGTGCAAGGCGGTAAGCCACGTTCGCCATTTCTTTACCCAAAGTTGTTGGGCTTGCAGTTTGACCATGTGTACGAGACAACATTGGTTGTTCAGCGTGTTGTTCAGCCAAAGCAACGATTGAATCGATGATTTGCTGCATTGCTGCAACTAAAACTTCACGGCCATTTTTAAGCATTAAAGCATGAGACAAGTTGTTGATGTCTTCAGATGTACATGCAAAGTGAATGAATTCTCCAGCATTTTTAAGCTCATCGATATGTGCGATTTGCTCTTTTAAGAAGTACTCAACTGCTTTTACGTCATGGTTTGTTGTACGTTCAATTTCTTTAATGCGGTTTGCATTGTCTTCAGAGAAGTTCGCAACAATTGCATCAAGCGCAGCGTTAGTTTCAGCACTGAACGCTGGGACTTCAGTGATTTCAGGACGGTTTGCAAGCGCTTGTAACCAACGCACTTCAACAGTCACACGAGCATGGATTAAACCAAACTCAGAGAGGAAGGGACGTAGAGCATCACATTTGCTTGCGTAACGTCCATCTAATGGAGAAAGTGCGGTTAAAGCGTTCATAGCGATTCCTTAAATTTTGGAATTAAACGTAAAACAAAAAGCCCGTACTGCATCAGTTAAACCACCTGATACTGTAAACGGGCAAGATCTTGAATATCTTGTAGTAGCTTGCGCTTACTGAAAATCATACCCCATGAGCTACCACCGAGCTGACGCCATAAATGTGCCATTTGTAAGCCGGTAAATAAGGTGGCGCGAATGCGATTGGTATGAGAAGTGTCTTTAAATGCTTCGGCATTACCACGAACCATAATACGTGGATTAATTTGGCCTGCAGTTTCAATATAGGTTTGCGCTAAATTGGCAATGATACTTGGATGTAAATAATTATTATCAAAAAAGGAAAGCTGTCTTAGAATTTTTTGTTGGGATTGTTCGATGATTTCGACAAATTTAGGATTGCTATAGACTTTCTTTTCTAACTGCAATAACGCCATCGCATACGTCATGGGTAGCTTAGTATTGGCAAGTTTAGGAAGTCTAGATTTGGGAGATGTATTGAAGGGTTGAGTAATGCTACTTTCTAAGGTTTTTAATCCCAGCGAAATATCCGCCAAGCCACTAAAAAAATCAAGCGTCTGACTAGACTGATTCGACTTAGGACGGATATTTAAACTGGCTTTAATGAGATGTTCAAAATAAAAGTTACCGCTTTCCCCGATACTCTGTTGCCCAGTCAATGCAGTCATGTGGGTCAGCTGTGTCGCTTGAAAAACAGCAGCTAACGCCAATGCACGATTTTGGCGAGTATTCAGAGTCTGAGGCTGTTGAAACGGTAACTCTGTCATCCGAAACAATCCTTATTCAATAAAATCCGGTTTAGGCGCATTGGTATGATGAATCACACCACCCCCTAAACAAACTTCACCGGTGTAGAACACCACACTTTGACCCGGTGTAACAGCACGTTGTGGCTCATCGAATTCGACACGCACACCATTTGGCGCTGTAGGGTCTTTAAATATTGTACAGTCTTGGTCAGGCTGACGATAACGAGTTTTCGCTGTGCAGCGGAAGCCTGATTCAGGAATCTCTTGTTCACCAGCCACCCAATCAATCGCTTCAGACCATAAAATGGTGCTTTGCATGAGTGGATGTTCATGACCTTGACCAACGACTAGGCGATTACCTTCGATATCTTTATGCAGTACAAACCAAGCGCCTTCTTCAGCACCTTTTAGACCACCAAGACCGATGCCACCACGTTGGCCGAGCGTATAGTACATTAAGCCGTGATGTTCACCAACCTCTTTACCAGTGTCTAGGACGATTTTTCCGGGTTGAGCAGGTAAATATTGCTTTAAGAAGTCATTAAATCGACGTTCGCCAATAAAGCAAATTCCTGTTGAATCTTTTTTCTTCGCGGTGATTAGACCTAATTCTTCAGCGATTTTACGCACTTGTGGTTTTTCAATTTCACCCACAGGGAACAAAGTTTTGTTAATTTCACGACCATGCACTGCATGTAGGAAATAGGTTTGGTCTTTGTTGTTGTCTAGACCACGCAGTAGAGGTGCATACTCTTCACCACGTGAATTTTTTAGCGTTTCACCACGGCGGCAATAGTGGCCTGTCGCAATAAAGTCAGCACCTAAGTTGACAGCATGGTCTAGAAATGCGCGGAATTTAATTTCTTTGTTGCAGAGAATATCTGGGTTTGGTGTACGACCTGCGGCATATTCTTCTAAGAAATGCTCAAAGACACGGTCCCAATATTCCATCGCAAAGTTTGCGGTATGAAGTTTGATACCAATTTTGTCACAAACGGCTTGAGCATCGGCAAGATCTTCCATTGCCGTACAGTATTCCGTGCCGTCATCTTCTTCCCAGTTTTTCATGAAAAGACCTTCAACTTGATAACCTTGTTGAAGTAAAAGTGCTGCAGATACAGAAGAATCTACACCACCAGACATACCGACGATGACACGTTGTTGCATAGGATTAAGCATCCAAATTTGAAATTAAGGGAGAATTTTGGTGCTCGTAAATGAGCGATAAAGGAAATTTTTGACCTGAAAGAGCATCTTGCACAGCTTTGATGACTAATGGACTACGCGCACGGGCAGACTCAATGAGTTCATCAAGCGTCATCCATACTGCACCGACAATACCTGTGTCTAATTGTGCATCGGCATGGTGCTGAATGTCTTTAGCTAAGAAACAGAAACGGAAATAAGTACGATCAGGGAACATCGGGGGAGTATAAGTATACATGCCTAGAAGGTTCGTGATTTCTACATCGTGACCTGTTTCTTCCATGGTTTCTCGAATGGCTGCTTCAATAATGGTTTCGCCAGCTTCGACATGGCCTGCAGGTTGATTAAATACAGTATGGGTAACACCTTCTGTATGTTCTTCAACAAATAGGAATTTTCCGTCTTTTTCAACGACTGTCGCAACAGTGACGTGAGCAGTCCAAGCGGTCATAGAAAAGCACCATGGGGTAAAAACGCTATTCTACAAAATTTAGGGAGCGGTGGCTATGGTGAAAATGTTTTAAAACTACAATAGATCTCTTTCATAAATCAAAAAACGATCTTCTTTTTGGTTAATATTAGCACTCCGGATTTCTTAGCATTCGTGCATAATCTGCGGATGAAATACATCGATTCAAACAAGCTTTCTGATCCTCAGTTCAAGCGATACACAGGCATCTCATGGTCAACTTTCTATTTGATGGTTGA
>NZ_VPCH01000082.1:0-7815 GCF_013418285.1 Acinetobacter sp. YH12152 | reverse complement strand
GGCCAGGCCTCAGCATTTTATTATGGTGATCCCCTGGGCGAAATGCGCCTGGTAAGCAGAGTTTTTGAAATGTAAGGCCTTTGAATAAGACAAAAGGCTGCCTCATCGCTAACTTTGCAACAGTGCCACATCAAGGCCCGATCCTTGGAGCCCTTGCCCTCCCGCACGATGATCGTGCCGTGATCGAAATCCAGATCCTTGACCCGCAGTTGCAAACCCTCACTGATCCGCATGCCCGTTCCATACAGAAGCTGGGCGAACAAACGATGCTCGCCTTCCAGAAAACCGAGGATGCGAACCACTTCATCCGGGGTCAGCACCACCGGCAAGCGCCGCGACGGCCGAGGTCTTCCGATCTCCTGAAGCCAGGGCAGATCCGTGCACAGCACCTTGCCGTAGAAGAACAGCAAGGCCGCCAATGCCTGACGATGCGTGGAGACCGAAACCTTGCGCTCGTTCGCCAGCCAGGACAGAAATGCCTCGACTTCGCTGCTGCCCAAGGTTGCCGGGTGACGCACACCGTGGAAACGGATGAAGGCACGAACCCAGTGGACATAAGCCTGTTCGGTTGGTAAGCTGTAATGCAAGTAGCGTATGCGCTCACGCAACTGGTCCAGAACCTTGACCGAACGCAGCGGTGGTAACGGCGCAGTGGCGGTTTTCATGGCTTGTTATGACTGTTTTTTTGTACAGTCTATGCCTCGGGCATCCAAGCAGCAAGCGCGTTACGCCGTGGGTCGATGTTTGATGTTATGGAGCAGCAACGATGTTACGCAGCAGGGCAGTCGCCCTAAAACAAAGTTAACTCGAGGGAGAAATCGTGAAGTTATCACTAATGGCTGCCAAGTCGAAGAACGGTATTATCGGTAATGGACCAGATATTCCATGGAGCGCCAAAGGCGAGCAACTTCTATTTAAGGCAATTACATATAATCAATGGCTTTTAGTTGGACGCAAAACTTTTGAGTCAATGGGCGCTCTCCCAAATCGAAAGTATGCAGTTGTAACTCGCTCTAATTTTTCTACGAATGATGAGGGTGTAATGGTTTTCTCCTCAATTCAGGATGCCTTAATAAATTTAGAGGAAATCACGGATCATGTTATCGTTTCTGGTGGTGGTGAAATATACAAAAGCTTGATTTCCAAAGTAGATACTTTGCATATTTCAACAGTCGACATCGAGCGAGATGGAGACATAGTTTTTCCTGAAATCCCAGATACATTCAAGTTGGTATTTGAGCAAGATTTCGAGTCTAACATTAACTATTGTTATCAAATCTGGCAAAAGAGTTAACAAGCGCCTGCAATCTGACCTCCGGTTACTGTCACCTTTTTTTGCGGTGGAGCTGCAAAAAAGGCGCCATTAACCTCCGGCAGTTGAGGCGGGCGTTAGCCATATTATGGAGCCTCATGCTTTTATATAAAATGTGTGACAATCAAAATTATGGGGTTACTTACATGAAGTTTTTATTGGCATTTTCGCTTTTAATACCATCCGTGGTTTTTGCAAGTAGTTCAAAGTTTCAGCAAGTTGAACAAGACGTTAAGGCAATTGAAGTTTCTCTTTCTGCTCGTATAGGTGTTTCCGTTCTTGATACTCAAAATGGAGAATATTGGGATTACAATGGCAATCAGCGCTTCCCGTTAACAAGTACTTTTAAAACAATAGCTTGCGCTAAATTACTATATGATGCTGAGCAAGGAAAAGTTAATCCCAATAGTACAGTCGAGATTAAGAAAGCAGATCTTGTGACCTATTCCCCTGTAATAGAAAAGCAAGTAGGGCAGGCAATCACACTCGATGATGCGTGCTTCGCAACTATGACTACAAGTGATAATACTGCGGCAAATATCATCCTAAGTGCTGTAGGTGGCCCCAAAGGCGTTACTGATTTTTTAAGACAAATTGGGGACAAAGAGACTCGTCTAGACCGTATTGAGCCTGATTTAAATGAAGGTAAGCTCGGTGATTTGAGGGATACGACAACTCCTAAGGCAATAGCCAGTACTTTGAATAAATTTTTATTTGGTTCCGCGCTATCTGAAATGAACCAGAAAAAATTAGAGTCTTGGATGGTGAACAATCAAGTCACTGGTAATTTACTACGTTCAGTATTGCCGGCGGGATGGAACATTGCGGATCGCTCAGGTGCTGGCGGATTTGGTGCTCGGAGTATTACAGCAGTTGTGTGGAGTGAGCATCAAGCCCCAATTATTGTGAGCATCTATCTAGCTCAAACACAGGCTTCAATGGCAGAGCGAAATGATGCGATTGTTAAAATTGGTCATTCAATTTTTGACGTTTATACATCACAGTCGCGCTGATAAGGCTAACAAGGCCATCAAGTTGACGGCTTTTCCGTCGCTTGTTTTGTGGTTTAACGCTACGCTACCACAAAACAATCAACTCCAAAGCCGCAACTTATGGCGGCGTTAGACATCATGAGGGTAGCGGTGACCATCGAAATTTCGAACCAACTATCAGAGGTGCTAAGCGTCATTGAGCGCCATCTGGAATCAACGTTGCTGGCCGTGCATTTGTACGGCTCCGCAGTGGATGGCGGCCTGAAGCCATACAGCGATATTGATTTGTTGGTTACTGTGGCCGTAAAGCTTGATGAAACGACGCGGCGAGCATTGCTCAATGACCTTATGGAGGCTTCGGCTTTCCCTGGCGAGAGCGAGACGCTCCGCGCTATAGAAGTCACCCTTGTCGTGCATGACGACATCATCCCGTGGCGTTATCCGGCTAAGCGCGAGCTGCAATTTGGAGAATGGCAGCGCAATGACATTCTTGCGGGTATCTTCGAGCCAGCCATGATCGACATTGATCTAGCTATCCTGCTTACAAAAGCAAGAGAACATAGCGTTGCCTTGGTAGGTCCGGCAGCGGAGGAATTCTTTGACCCGGTTCCTGAACAGGATCTATTCGAGGCGCTGAGGGAAACCTTGAAGCTATGGAACTCGCAGCCCGACTGGGCCGGCGATGAGCGAAATGTAGTGCTTACGTTGTCCCGCATTTGGTACAGCGCAATAACCGGCAAAATCGCGCCGAAGGATGTCGCTGCCGACTGGGCAATAAAACGCCTACCTGCCCAGTATCAGCCCGTCTTACTTGAAGCTAAGCAAGCTTATCTGGGACAAAAAGAAGATCACTTGGCCTCACGCGCAGATCACTTGGAAGAATTTATTCGCTTTGTGAAAGGCGAGATCATCAAGTCAGTTGGTAAATGATGTCTAACAATTCGTTCAAGCCGACCGCGCTACGCGCGGCGGCTTAACTCCGGCGTTGGGCGCACAATAAGGCTCCTTGCAGAGTTGCTTGAAAGTTGTTACGATTCAAATTTAATCATGAGATAGTCAGCAGATGAGCACTTCCAAGAACGCAGACAAGTAAGCCGCAGCAACCTTCATTTTTCGGTTGTTGCGGCGTTCTCATGAATCCTTTTGCTCTACGGGAGCGCCGCCAAATCCTTTGTTCAAGGAGATGGTTTCGTGCGCTCAAAAAACTTTAGTTGGCGGTACTCCCTTGCCGCCACGGTGTTGTTGTTATCACCGTTCGATTTATTGGCATCACTCGGCATGGACATGTACTTGCCAGCAGTGCCGTTTATGCCAAACGCGCTTGGTACGACAGCGAGCACAATTCAGCTTACGCTGACAACGTACTTGGTCATGATTGGTGCCGGTCAGCTCTTGTTTGGACCGCTATCGGACCGACTGGGGCGCCGCCCCGTTCTACTGGGAGGTGGCCTCGCCTACGTTGTGGCGTCAATGGGCCTCGCTCTTACGTCATCGGCTGAAGTCTTTCTGGGGCTTCGGATTCTTCAGGCTTGTGGTGCCTCGGCGTGCCTTGTTTCCACATTTGCAACAGTACGTGACATTTACGCAGGTCGCGAGGAAAGTAATGTCATTTACGGCATACTCGGATCCATGCTGGCCATAGTCCCGGCGGTAGGCCCATTGCTCGGAGCGCTCGTCGACATGTGGCTTGGGTGGCGGGCTATCTTTGCGTTTCTAGGTTTGGGCATGATCGCTGCATCTGCAGCAGCGTGGCGATTCTGGCCTGAAACCCGGGTGCAACGAGTTGCGGGCTTGCAATGGTCGCAGCTGCTACTCCCCGTTAAGTGCCTGAACTTCTGGTTGTACACGTTGTGTTACGCCGCTGGAATGGGTAGCTTCTTCGTCTTTTTCTCCATTGCGCCCGGACTAATGATGGGCAGGCAAGGTGTGTCTCAGCTTGGCTTCAGCCTGCTGTTCGCCACAGTGGCAATTGCCATGGTGTTTACGGCTCGTTTTATGGGGCGTGTGATACCCAAGTGGGGCAGCCCAAGTGTCTTGCGAATGGGAATGGGATGCCTGATAGCTGGAGCAGTATTGCTTGCCATCACCGAAATATGGGCTTTGCAGTCCGTGTTAGGCTTTATTGCTCCAATGTGGCTAGTGGGTATTGGTGTCGCCACAGCGGTATCTGTGGCGCCCAATGGCGCTCTTCGAGGATTCGACCATGTTGCTGGAACGGTCACGGCAGTCTACTTCTGCTTGGGCGGTGTACTGCTAGGAAGCATCGGAACGTTGATCATTTCGCTGTTGCCGCGCAACACGGCTTGGCCGGTTGTCGTGTACTGTTTGACCCTTGCAACAGTCGTGCTCGGTCTGTCTTGTGTTTCCCGAGTGAAGGGCTCTCGCGGCCAGGGGGAGCATGATGTGGTCGCGCTACAAAGTGCGGAAAGTACATCAAATCCCAATCGTTGAGAGAATGTGGCAAGCTATCGCCCAACAAATCGCTGCAGCCGACCCAAAACCGCTACGCGGTTTCGGTCGGCTGAGCTCAGGCGTTAAACATCATGAGGGAAGCGGTGATCGCCGAAGTATCGACTCAACTATCAGAGGTAGTTGGCGTCATCGAGCGCCATCTCGAACCGACGTTGCTGGCCGTACATTTGTACGGCTCCGCAGTGGATGGCGGCCTGAAGCCACACAGTGATATTGATTTGCTGGTTACGGTGACCGTAAGGCTTGATGAAACAACGCGGCGAGCTTTGATCAACGACCTTTTGGAAACTTCGGCTTCCCCTGGAGAGAGCGAGATTCTCCGCGCTGTAGAAGTCACCATTGTTGTGCACGACGACATCATTCCGTGGCGTTATCCAGCTAAGCGCGAACTGCAATTTGGAGAATGGCAGCGCAATGACATTCTTGCAGGTATCTTCGAGCCAGCCACGATCGACATTGATCTGGCTATCTTGCTGACAAAAGCAAGAGAACATAGCGTTGCCTTGGTAGGTCCAGCGGCGGAGGAACTCTTTGATCCGGTTCCTGAACAGGATCTATTTGAGGCGCTAAATGAAACCTTAACGCTATGGAACTCGCCGCCCGACTGGGCTGGCGATGAGCGAAATGTAGTGCTTACGTTGTCCCGCATTTGGTACAGCGCAGTAACCGGCAAAATCGCGCCGAAGGATGTCGCTGCCGACTGGGCAATGGAGCGCCTGCCGGCCCAGTATCAGCCCGTCATACTTGAAGCTAGACAGGCTTATCTTGGACAAGAAGAAGATCGCTTGGCCTCCCGCGCAGATCAGTTGGAAGAATTTGTTCACTACGTGAAAGGCGAGATCACCAAGGTAGTCGGCAAATAATGTCTAACAATTCGTTCAAGCCGACGCCGCTTCGCGGCGCGGCTTAACTCAAGCGTTAGATGCACTAAGCACATAATTGCTCACAGCCAAACTATCAGGTCAAGTCTGCTTTTATTATTTTTAAGCGTGCATAATAAGCCCTACACAAATTGGGAGATATATCATGAAAGGCTGGCTTTTTCTTGTTATCGCAATAGTTGGCGAAGTAATCGCAACATCCGCATTAAAATCTAGCGAGGGCTTTACTAAGCTTGCCCCTTCCGCCGTTGTCATAATCGGTTATGGCATCGCATTTTATTTTCTTTCTCTGGTTCTGAAATCCATCCCTGTCGGTGTTGCTTATGCAGTCTGGTCGGGACTCGGCGTCGTCATAATTACAGCCATTGCCTGGTTGCTTCATGGGCAAAAGCTTGATGCGTGGGGCTTTGTAGGTATGGGGCTCATAATTGCTGCCTTTTTGCTCGCCCGATCCCCATCGTGGAAGTCGCTGCGGAGGCCGACGCCATGGTGACGGTGTTCGGCATTCTGAATCTCACCGAGGACTCCTTCTTCGATGAGAGCCGGCGGCTAGACCCCGCCGGCGCTGTCACCGCGGCGATCGAAATGCTGCGAGTCGGATCAGACGTCGTGGATGTCGGACCGGCCGCCAGCCATCCGGACGCGAGGCCTGTATCGCCGGCCGATGAGATCAGACGTATTGCGCCGCTCTTAGACGCCCTGTCCGATCAGATGCACCGTGTTTCAATCGACAGCTTCCAACCGGAAACCCAGCGCTATGCGCTCAAGCGCGGCGTGGGCTACCTGAACGATATCCAAGGATTTCCTGACCCTGCGCTCTATCCCGATATTGCTGAGGCGGACTGCAGGCTGGTGGTTATGCACTCAGCGCAGCGGGATGGCATCGCCACCCGCACCGGTCACCTTCGACCCGAAGACGCGCTCGACGAGATTGTGCGGTTCTTCGAGGCGCGGGTTTCCGCCTTGCGACGGAGCGGGGTCGCTGCCGACCGGCTCATCCTCGATCCGGGGATGGGATTTTTCTTGAGCCCCGCACCGGAAACATCGCTGCACGTGCTGTCGAACCTTCAAAAGCTGAAGTCGGCGTTGGGGCTTCCGCTATTGGTCTCGGTGTCGCGGAAATCCTTCTTGGGCGCCACCGTTGGCCTTCCTGTAAAGGATCTGGGTCCAGCGAGCCTTGCGGCGGAACTTCACGCGATCGGCAATGGCGCTGACTACGTCCGCACCCACGCGCCTGGAGATCTGCGAAGCGCAATCACCTTCTCGGAAACCCTCGCGAAATTTCGCAGTCGCGACGCCAGAGACCGAGGGTTAGATCATGCCTAGCATTCACCTTCCGGCCGCCCGCTAGCGGACCCTGGTCAGGTTCCGCGAAGGTGGGCGCAGACATGCTGGGCTCGTCAGGATCAAACTGCACTATGAGGCGGCGGTTCATACCGCGCCAGGGGAGCGAATGGACAGCGAGGAGCCTCCGAACGTTCGGGTCGCCTGCTCGGGTGATATCGACGAGGTTGTGCGGCTGATGCACGACGCTGCGGCGTGGATGTCCGCCAAGGGAACGCCCGCCTGGGACGTCGCGCGGATCGACCGGACATTCGCGGAGACCTTCGTCCTGAGATCCGAGCTCCTAGTCGCGAGTTGCAGCGACGGCATCGTCGGCTGTTGCACCTTGTCGGCCGAGGATCCCGAGTTCTGGCCCGACGCCCTCAAGGGGGAGGCCGCATATCTGCACAAGCTCGCGGTGCGACGGACACATGCGGGCCGGGGTGTCAGCTCCGCGCTGATCGAGGCTTGCCGCCATGCCGCGCGAACGCAGGGGTGCGCCAAGCTGCGGCTCGACTGCCACCCGAACCTGCGTGGCCTATACGAGCGGCTCGGATTCACCCACGTCGACACTTTCAATCCCGGCTGGGATCCAACCTTCATCGCAGAACGCCTAGAACTCGAAATCTAACGTCCGTTCGGGCATCGAGGTCCATGTCGGGGTGGGACGGGCCCGTGGCTTCAAGATCACTTGCAGTCCGACCGCGAGGCACTGTTGCAAAGTTAGCGATGAGGCAGCCTTTTGTCTTATTCAAAGGCCTTACATTTCAAAAACTCTGCTTACCAGGCGCATTTCGCCCAGGGGATCACCATAATAAAATGCTGAGGCCTGGCC